>PWPR01000146.1 GCA_003557085.1 Clostridia bacterium
ATGTGCTTGAGCTAAAGCCTGGGAAAGTGATAAAGCTTGATGACAAAGCAGGTGGCCATGTAAATGTATTACTTAATGAAGAGAGAGTTGCTAAAGGAGAGGTTATTGTTTTAGATAGTAGTTATGGCATTAGAATTTCTTCTATGAGAAAAAGAAGCCTTAAGCAGTAGAGCTATGCAAACTCCATTACAAGTAGTAATTAATTTAGCAATTTTTATCGTATCTATTTTTCTCTTTGTTTATATATATAAGAAGTTTTTTGTCTCTAATAAACTTTTTACTCGGAGGTCTAAATATATTGAGCAAGTAGATAAATATTACTTAGCCAATGATAAGTGGCTCGAAATAATAAAACTAAACAACACCTATCTCTTATTAGGTATAACTCCAAATAGTATAAGTGAAGTTAAGGAAATAACTCAGGAGGATTTACATGAGCTCAAAGTGGAAGAGAATGAAAATGTTTTTAAGAAAATCCTTAAGAAAAATATTGATCAACAAAGGTAAAATAGTAGTTTTTACAGTTCTCTTTCTAGTAAGTCTATTCTTATTTACCCATGCTTTAGTAAATGCGCAACCAACTGACTCAATTATAGGGGATTTCTTAGCTGATCAGAATAATTATGCTGATTTAATTAACCTAGTAGTTGTTTTGACTCTATTAGCTTTTTTGCCAGCAATAATTCTCTCTGTAACAGTGTTCCCAAGGATTTTGATAGTATTGTCTTTTACTAGAAATGGCATTGGAACACAACAAACTCCACCTAATCAAGTATTAATTGGAATTGCGTTAATTTTAACCTTTTTTATCATGAGTCCAGTGATAGACCAAGTAATAGAGGAAGCTTATAATCCACTTATGGCTGGAGAAATAGAATCTGAAATAGCATTTAATAATGCAATTGAACCTATGAAAGAATTTATGTTTAATCATGCTAGGAGTGAGCCTGATAGTATAAATTTCTTCCTACAGTTATCAGGCGCAGAAGATGTACCAGAGACTTTAGAAGAAATGCCAACAGCAGTTTTAATGATGTCATTTATAACAAGTGAGCTTAAAAAAGCTTTTACAATGGGTTTTATAATATTTATTCCGTTTATTGTAGTAGATATGATTGTAGCAAGTGTATTAATGTCAATGGGAATGATGATGATTCCACCCACAACAATATCATTACCATTTAAAATATTACTTTTTGTCTTAGTTGATGGATGGACTTTAGTGTTTAGAACTTTAGTAAGCAGTGTAATTTAGGAGGATTGAAATGGGAGTACAGGAAGTAGCCAATATATTAAGATCTGCTATTACAATGGTGTTGCTAATTTCAGCTCCTATGCTTATCGGTGCTTTGTTAAGTGGTTTTATCGTAGCTTTATTTCAAGCGACAACTCAAATAAATGAGCAAACCTTAGCATTTGTGCCAAAAATAGTAGTAGTTTTAACTATGTTGGTAATATTTAGTCCTTGGATTGCTGAAACATTAAGTGAGTTTACGATTAATTTATATCAAAACATAGTTACTTATCTTTATTAAGAGTGGAGGAAAAAGAAAATTAACTTAATTTTTAAAGATAGTTTTATCTCCATTTTAATAATTGCAATAGTTCTTTTCATTGTAATTCCAGTTAGTACAGGATTTTTAGATGTACTACTGATTATTAATATTGCAACAGCACTAACCATATTGCTTACTACCATTTATATTAGATCTCCTTTAGAGTTGTCTTCATTTCCAACTATAGTTCTAATTACAACTCTATTAAGACTTTCTCTCAATATTTCTTCGACAAGATTGATTTTAACAAATCGAGGGGATGCTGGTAATGTTATAAGAACTTTTGGTAATTTTGTAATAGCAGGGAACCCAGTTGTTGGTTTGATAATTTTTATCATTATTATAATTGTGCAATTTGTTGTTATTACAAAAGGTGCTGAAAGAGTTTCAGAAGTAGCAGCTCGTTTTACATTAGATTCAATGCCAGGAAAACAGATGGCTATTGATGCTGATCTTAATGCAGGATTAATAAATGAAAAGCAAGCTTTAGAAAGAAGAGAAACTATACAGAGAGAGGCAGATTTTTATGGTTCAATGGACGGAGCTTCAAAATTTGTCAAAGGAGATGCTATAGCTGGTATTATTATAACTTTTATTAATCTGATAGGTGGAATAATAATAGGTGTAGTACTTGGTGGTGAGTCGCTCAATCAGGTGGTAGATGTATATACCTTGGCTACAGTAGGAGATGGTTTGGTATCACAAATACCAGCTCTACTAATATCTACTGCATCAGGAATTATAATGACTAGAAAGGCATCTACAGAAAACTTGAATGTAGAGATTATTAAACAGCTATTCTCACAATATATTGTTTTATTTATTGGTGGAGCAACTTTAATATTTATGGTCTTTATCCCTGGATTACCAAAGTTAACTCTGACATTGATAGGTAGTATTTTACTTATTTTAGGTTATAAATTGTATACAGAAAAGCAAGCTCTTGAAAAAGAAGAAGCAAGACTTGAGGCACTTCCAGAGCCTGAGCCAAAGGATCAAGAATATGATATAACAGATTACATTTTTACTGATCCTATTGTTGTTGAGTTTGGATACAGCTTAGTTCCATATATTGATAAAAATCAGGGAGGAAGGTTACTTGATAGACTAGTAATGATCAGAAGGCAGTTAGTTGTAGAATGGGGATTGATATTGCCAAAAATAAGAGTAAAGGATAACCCAACGATTATGCCTAATGAATATCAGATTAATATTAGAGGATATGAAGTAGCAAAAGGAGAGATTCTAACAGATCACTTATTGGCTATGGCAGCTGATGAAGTTGAAGGTGAAATTACAGGAATTGAAACAGAAGATCCAGCTTATGGTATAGCAGCTATTTGGATAGATCCTGAAGAAGCAGATAAAGCTGAGATGCTAGGTTATACAGTAGTAGACCCTGTGTCAGTAATAGCGACACATATTTCAAAGGTTGTAACTGAAAATAGTCATGAATTATTAGGTCTTGAAGAGGTAAAGGATTTAGTAGGAGCTTTAGAAAAAAAGTATCCTGCACTAGTAGAAAATGTCATTCCAGATATTGTGAATTTGAGAACGCTACAGCTAATCCTCTGTGACTTGTTAGAAGATGGAATAAAGATTAAAAATTTGCCAATAATTATAGAGGTATTAGGAGACTATGGAAGAACAGTAGGGGATCCTGAAGAGTTAATAGAATATGTTAGAAGAGGTATAAGAAAAGATATTTGTGAAAAGTATTCATACAATAATAAATTAGATTTATTGATTATAAACCCTGAGCTAGAAAAAAACTTAACTGACTCATATATTGAGCAGAAACCGGAAGGAAGAATATTTACTCACGAAGATCAGCAAAACATGATAGAAAAAGCATCTGAAGAATATAATATGGCAATCCAGCAGGGATATAGTCCTGTCTTAGCTACAACACCTAAGCTAAGAAGAACAATTGCGCAGATGTTTTCACATAACAACTTGAGTTTAGGTGTAATGTCGGTACTAGAAGTAGATAATCGTTATGATATCAATGTAATTGGATCTATTAATATTTAAATGAGGGATCATAAATGCAAGTAATGAGTATGTGGAAGGATTATGAAAAAAACAAAAATATTGAAAGTAGAAATAAGCTTATTATGGAGTATATTGATGTAGTAGACAAAATAGTAAGCATACAGATGCGTTTGTTTCATACATTTAATCCAGATTTGAAGGATGAGTTTTACTCTATAGGTGTTCTTGGCTTGATTGACGCAGTGCAAAAGTTTGACTATCGCAAGAATGTCAAGTTTGAGACTTATGCTTCATTTAGAGTTAAGGGAGCAATAATCGACTATATAAGAAAACAAGATGTAGTTTCAAGAGGTATAAGAGAGAAAGAAAAAGCTATTAAGAGAGCCAAAGAAAACTTAATGCAAAAATTGAGCAGAGAGCCTTCAGATCAGGAAGTTATAGAGCATCTTAACATGTCATATGATGAATATCATTATACTATGAACACTATTGCTCAAGCAGACTTATTATCATTTGAAGAAATGATAGGGAATGGAATTGGTGTTAAGAAACAAGGTGTTAGTGTAGAAGGGCAGCTTGAGAAAAAAGAACTTGAAAAACATCTAACAAATGCAATAGCAAAACTATCAGATAGAGAACAACTTGTTATTTCTCTATACTATAAAGATGAGTTGAAGCTTAAGGAAATAGGACAAGTGCTCAAAGTTTCTGAATCAAGAGTGTCGCAAGTCTTAAAAAAAGCAGTTGAAGCTTTAAGAGAGCATTTAAAAAGCTATGTTTAAGTTAAAGCTATCTATATCTTAACCGATAAAATAAAGGAGAAACAATATGTCAAGAGATATCCAAAGTATTGGAAGCGCCTTAAAATTCTTACAGAATAAAATAGATGTAACAGCAAATAATATAGCAAATAACAACACAATATCATATAAAAAAGATTACATTGTTGGAGAGAGCTTTAGAGATATCTTAACCTCAAAAGTAAGTGATAGAGTAACTATAATGGGAGATGGAAGAATCAATCCAAGTGCTCTAGAGGTCTATACCCCGGGAGTGTATGCTAGTGCTACATCAATAGACCTTAAAAGAGGGACTTTAAGAGAAACAGGTTATAATAGTGATATAACAACTGAGCAAGGATACTTCATTATAAACTCTCCTGAGGGAGAAATATATGTTAGCTCAGCGAGTACTCAGTTGGATAATCAAGGATATTTAATTGTTCCAAATAAGGGTAGAGTGAGAGGAAACTTTGGAGAGATTTATGTCGGTGGGAAGTATGAGATTGACAGCTATGGTACTGTCAGGTCAAATGACAGGGTAATAGATAGAATAAGAGTTGTTGAATTTATTGACCATGAAAACTTATTTAGGACAAATAGAGGGGATATAACTACAGAGTTTGATAATCTAGAGAATATTAATAATCCAAGAATAAGAACGGGATATCTAGAAGAGTCGAATGTAGACTTAGCTGAAGAGATGGCAAATCTAATGGAGATTGCGAGAAAATATGAGACTAATCAAAGGACTATTCAAATTTTAGATGAGTTGTATGGCAAAGCTATTAATGAAGTAGGTAAGGTGTAATTATGATAAAAGGTTTTTATACAGCAAAAGCATCACTAATCCAAAGGCAAAAATATACTAACTTGATTGGAAATAATATAGCTAATGTTAACACTGTTGGATATAAAAAAGATGATGTTAATTTTGGGCAGATCTTGGCTAACCATGTGAGAGAGGAATACCATGATTTAAGCACAACAGACTACTTTGTTGGGGGCGGAGCAAAAATATGCAACATATCTAAGGACTTTACTCAAGGATCACTAATTCAGACCGATAATATGCTTGATATAGCACTTAATGGAACTGGATTTTTAACTGTAGTGGATGAACTAGAGAATGTTTACTATACTAGGGTTGGGAATTTCAGTTTGTCACATACGCAATCTGGCTTACTAAATATTGTAACAAAAGAAGGATATACTTTAGTAAACAGTAATATGAGAAGAATTGAAATACCAAGTAATGTAAGAGAAATAAATATATGTGAAGAAGGATTACTAACATATCAGGATAATCGAGGAAGTCACAGTTTAAGAATTGTAAGTTTTTCAGAAGATAAAAACTTAGAGCAAGTTGATTCGGGAATATATTTTAGTGATGAAATTGAGCGTATTGATAATCAGACTAAGGTGAAACAGGGCTACTTAGAAATGTCTAATATAGATTTGGCATCAGAGATGGTAGAACTAATAACCAATCAGAGGCTCTTTGGAATGAACTCAAAAGTAATACAGACGGTAGATGAAATGAGCAATTTAGCTAATAATCTACGAAGATAGCTAGGAGGTGGATGAAGTGAAAATTAATTCAACCAATTATCAAAACATACTTAAGCAATATAAAGAAGCTAAAGCAATGAAGTCTCAAGAGAAAGAATCAGTGCAAAATGAGAGAAAATTGGAAACAGAAAAAAATACACTTCACAAGCAAGCAACAGATATCCAGATCTCAGAAGATTATAAGATTTATGAACAAGCTACAAAAGAGTTGAAAAAGATGGATAATAATGATGACAAGGTAAAAGCAATTATGGCACGAGTCGAAAGTGGAGAGTACAAAGTTTCTCCTCAAGAAATTGCAAAAAGCATAATTGATAAGAGCACTAAGAAGTAGAGGGGTGTGTCTGAATGGACGCCAGTAGACTTATCAATATATTAGAACAACAAAGTAGCGCCTATCAAGTTTTGGTAGACCTTTCAAAAAAGTTACAAGAAGCAATTGTAGTAAACAACATTGCAAAAATTGATTCACTCATAAAAATGCAAATGACTATAGTAATGAAACTTTCATCACTTGAGAGTAGGCGTAGTAAAGTTGCTAGTGAAATCAGTCAGCAAGTTGATGTTCCAAAAGGAGAACTTAGTATAAAGGAAATTAAAAAGTATTTGGGCGAAGTGCAGTTTAGTGAACTTGAAAACCTTGAAAAGACATTGAATGATAAAATCAGTGCTTTATCTGAGATTAATAGCACTAATAAAATGTTAATAAAGAATGGTCTTGATTTAATTGATTATTCATTGGAGGTTCTTGGAGTCACAAATGATGCCACTTATGACAAAAAGGGAATAACTAATCATAAGAAAATTATTGATGAGAAAGTTTAGGTGATAGTTTATGAGCATTTTTAACTCATTAAACGTTGCAAGGAGTGGGCTTTTTGCAAGTCAGAAGAAAATAGAAGTAACAGGTCATAATATTGCTAATGCTAACACACCAGGATACTCAAGACAAAGACTAGAAGTTGCGTCTATGCCTAGTATAAGTTATCAAGGAGCATCGCCTGGAGGCGGAGTAACAATTAATGATTTAGTACAAATTAGAAATACCTACTTAGATACTCAATATAGAAATGAGAACTCGCTTGCTAATGAATTGCAGTTTAAAGCAGAAGGATTTGAGTTTATTGAAGGAGTATTAGCAGAACCAAGTGAATTTGGTATAAATGCAGCTTTATCTGATGTTTTTAACTCTCTTGAGCAGTTAAGTTATAACGCAGAAGATTCAACATTAAGAGAAATTGTTGTGCAAAACTCCATAAAGCTAACGGATACTATTAAATCAGTAGCAAGTGGCTTGCTTGACTATCAAACACAACTTGACGAGAGTATTTTTTTAGTGGTTGATGAGATCAATATGATAAGTGAAAAGATTCAGGGTCTAAATCAGACCATCCGAAGCTATGAAAATAGAGGTCATCAAGCTAATGATTTGCGAGATCAGAGAAATCTTTTAGTAGATGAACTATCTACACTAGTTCCAGTTAATGCTAAAGAAGATGAAAATGGTAGATTTAGTGTAAAGATAGCCGGTATTTATTTGGTAGACCATTTTAATCTAAACAGCATTGAAGTTAAAACTGATTATACAGACTTAAATGAGTTTACAAATCAGCCTACAAATAAAATTTATTGGGCTAATACATCAAATGAAGTCAATGTAAACGGAGGAGAACTTAAGGGCATGCTTGATATGCGTGATGGACAAAGTGCAAGCAATCAAGGTGTAGCATATTATATGAAGCAGCTAGATATATTAGCTGAGTCTTTAGTAAAAGAGTTTAATGCTATTAATAGTCAAGGGTTTACACTCCCAATAAATGGCGTCTCAAGTACTGGTATTAATTTTTTTAACCCTGAAGGTGTAACAGCTAGGACTATATCTATTTCTAATGAGTTAGAAGAATCAGGATACAATATAGCTGCATCAAATACAGTCTTGGAAGGACAATTGAACTGGGGTAATAATCTTAACTCACTGAAGTTCAACGAGTTAAGAGATAAAGGTGATCTTACACTTAATGGAAAGCATATAGGAAACTTAGAAGACTATCTAAAAAGTACAGTTTCTGATTTAGCTATCACAACTAATTACTATGCTAGCAGAAATTCTAGTCAGCAGGCATTAGTTAACCATGTGGAAAATCAAAAACTTATGATATCGGAAGTTTCTATAGATGAAGAGATGATGAACCTTATTCAATATCAGCATTCCTATAGCGCTGCAGCCAAACTGGTTAATGTTGTGGATGAGATGATATTAACACTTATTAACATAAAGTAAGGGAGAGACTATTTATGAGAGTAAGTAGTAAAATGATTTCAAGGCAAGCAATCAATAATTTAAACTCTATATATAGAGACTTAACTAGACAACATGCACAAGTGTCAACAGGGAGGGCATTTCAAAAGGCTTCTGAAGCTCCAATACGAGCTATTAAGTCAATGGGCCTAACTGTTCAGCTTGAGAGAAATAAGCAATATTCTGCTAATATAGAAAGTGCAAGATCTGTCTTCCAAGAAACAGAAGATTCACTAATGGCTGTTTCAAACTCCATACAAGGAGTTAAAGATAATATTTTGAGAGGACTTAATGCAACATATAATGCAGATGAGAGAAGTATATTAGCTAAAGAAGTTGAGCAACTTAAAGAAAATATTGTAGTTCAACTAAACAAAGAGTACTCAAACAAGTATTATTTTGGTGGCTTTAATACTTTATCTCTTCCTTTTACAGTAAGTGATAATAATGAAATGCTTTACAATGGAAAGGTTTTAGCTGAAATAGATATTGAAGAACATAACACATTATTGAGTGAAGAGGTGTTTGTGCAAACTGGAAAATCAACTCAAATCGGAGTATCGCTTCCAGGGGTGTCTGTTGTTGGGTACGGCAATGATAATCTATTTCAGGTAATAGACAATATTATAGCAAATCTAGATTCAGAGCCTGCAGATAATGATGGTCTAAATGAGCTAATGAGCGATTTAGACGATTATTTTACCAATGTACAAAACCACATTTCTACAGTAGGATCAAAAGCAAGAAACTTAGAAGTTATGCAGCATCAAAATGAAGAAGTTAAGTTGAATCTATCTGAGGCGCTATCTAAGGAGCGAGACGTTGAAATAGAAGAAGCAATTATTAATTTTACAATGTCAGAAATGGTTTATCAATCTGCTTTAGCGATGTCAGCGAGAATTGTTCAACCTACATTAATAGATTTTTTGAGGTAGATGAAATGGATAAGGAATTAATAATAACATTTGTTGATGGTATATATGGATTTGAACACTTGAACAGGTTTGCTTTTTATAAAAGGCAGGAGAACGAAAATAATCCTTTTAATATAATGCAATCAATAGAAGACCCAAGTGTGAGCTTTATAGTTATTCCACCCTTTCTGCTAGATCAGGAATATGAGATTGAACTTGAAGACTCAGATATTGAAGGTCTTGATATTAAAGATGAAAGTGAAGTTATGGTTTTATCAATAGTTTCAGTTCCAAAAGGTGAAAACTTCTTTAGTGTTAACTTTCGAAGTCCTATTGTCTTTTCAATGAAATCAAAGCTTGGAAAGCAAATTATTTTAGAGCAAAGTGACTATGAGATTCGGCATAAAGTTATGCTTGCTGATAACTAGGATGGTGGATATATGTTAGTATTAAGCAGAAAAGTTGGAGAATCTTTAGTAATAAGTAAAGACATAGAAATAATTATTTTGGAATCAACAGGCCAGACAGTGAAAATAGGTATAAAAGCTCCAAAGAGAATCAAAATTTTACGTAAAGAGTTAATAGAAGAAGTAAGTATCGAAAACATAGAGGCAAAAGTTAATTTGTCAGACATAAACATAGATTATTTGATTAAAAGCTTAATAAAGGACTAAAGATTGGTTAAGAATACGCCGATAGATTAGTTAGAGATAATAAGTTACATAGAAATATGTAACTTTATTTATTATGCGAGGAGTTGAAAATATGATAAGCCCTATAAATCAAGTTTCTTCAATTATCATTAAATCAAGTGATAATAGACAGGCAAAACAGCAAGACCCAGATAGAATGGTTAAGCAAGGCAACAATGTTGTTGAGTTAAACTTAAATATATCTGAAGATGAACTAATTAGAGCTGTTGAAAACATTAATAAAGATCAGATGCTTGAACAAGAACGGTTAGAGTATGAGTATCATGAAGATACAGGCAAGTATGTAATCCGTATAGTAGACATGAAAACTCAAGAAGTTATAAAACAGATACCAGAACAAAAATTGTTAGACTATGCTGCTGGTTTAATTGAGTATATTGGTATTAGGTTTGATACAACAATTTAGGAGAGTATGAGAAATGATTAATTCAGTTAATAATACTCAAGGGAATTTTGCGGGATTTAGCGGTATGGCAAGTGGAATCGATACTGATGAACTTATCAAGCAAATGCTAGGAAATTATCAAAGTAGAGTAGATAATTTAAATAGTGATAAAACAAAACTTGAATGGCAACAAGAGTCTTATCAAAATGTAATGACAAAGCTTAATAGCTTTCACGATAAGTATCTAAATGTGTTAAACAGAGATAACTACATATTGTCAAATGCAGGAACTAAAACAGCAACCTTTACCAGTGTTGATTCAGCAAAGAAGTATCTAGATATTAATGTAAATGCAGATGCTACTGATGGAGTGTATGTTATTAATGAGATATCACAGCTAGCTCAAAGGGCATCTATTACAAGTTTTGACAGAGTAAAAGGAGCCATTATTGGAAGAGCAGATCTTGTAGGTACAGGTTCTTTTGACTTAAGTGATGGTTACTCAATGGATCTTTCACTTGACGGATTAATGAAAACAATTACTCTTGAAGGTAATTATGAGAATGAAGTCGAGTTAAAAAATGCAATAAATGAAAAACTTGAAGAAAGTTTTGGCAAGGATAGAGTGAAAGCTGAAATAATTGATGAGAAGATTAGCTTCATTGCAGATAATTCTGAATACAAATTCAAACATCAACAAATAATCAAAACCTAGTATCAGTTCTTGGAATACAATCTGGTGACAGAAATGTTGCTAACTTAGATAGATCATTTGAGAATCAGTTTGGCGAGACTGAAAGAATAGAGTTTACTATCAATGGAATTGAGTTTGACTTTGCTAATAACTCATCAATTAGGCATATAATGAATGAGGTTAATAGGTCTGAAGCAGGAGTTACAATGAGTTATAGTACAATGTCTGACACCTTTAGTATTCATTCAAATAATACAGGTGCTGCAGCTTATATTGATATAGAAAATGTTTCTGGCAATATGTTTGGAGAAAACAGTTATATTCATATTGAACAAGGCAGGTTGCAAAATGGGAAAGATGCTATATTCTTCTTAAATGATTCAGAGAAAAGCAATCCAATTAGGAGAGGTACAAATGTTTTTACAAGTGATGGGATTACAATTTCGCTTACAGAGACTACCTCAACAGAAATAGAGTTTAGAGTAGGTCAAAATGTTGAAGGAATATATGAGAGAATTGAAGGCTTTGTAGATGACTATAATGAGCTAATTTCAGAGCTAGAAACTTTGGTGTCTGAGAGAGTGTATTTTGATTACTCACCACTTACAGATGCTCAAAAAGAAGAGATGACAGATCGTCAAATAGAGCTTTGGGAAGAAAAAGCTAAGAGTGGGGTTCTTAGAAATGACCCAACCCTTAACAGAATTCTTAACGATTTAAAAGGCGCTTTTTGGGATAAAATGGAAAATCAAAACTCAAGCTTATTCGAAGCTGGAATAACAACTTCAAGAAACTATAATAGATTTGAACTAGTCATAGATCAACAAAAGCTTACTAATGCAATTAATAAAGATGCTGCTAGTGTAATGGGTTTGTTTAATCAACAAAGTAGCATAAGGTATAGCCCTAGGCTATCTGATAATGATAGAAGTCAGAGGTATAATGAAGTAGGTCTTGCACATAGAGTTCATGATATCATACAGAGAAATACTACCACGTTACGTAATAACTCAAATAATAAGGGAGTACTAGTAGAGCTTATCGGTGTTCCAGGAGATACGACTGAGAATCAAAATATCTTGGGACGTAGGATGGAACAACTTGACACAAGAATTAGCGATGCAGTAAGAAGAATGACACAAAGAGAGCAATTGTATCGTAGACAGTTTGTTGCAATGGAAAGAGCTATACAACAGCTTTCAAGTCAAGGTGACTCAATGTTTTCAATGTTTCAAAGCGGTTAAATAAGGGAGTTGTAAAGAATGGATACTAGACAACAATCAGTAGCTAACACTTATAAAAAACAAAGAGTGATGACAGCTTCAGCTGAAGAGTTAACTTTAATGTTATATAATGGTTGTATTAAAAAGATTAAGATTGCAGTTAGTGGTGTAAATCGTGGTGATATCAAACTGGCTCATGACAATATTTTATTATCTCAGGCAATAATAAGAGAATTAAAAGCTACATTAAACATGGATTATGAGGTTGCTCATGAGATGAGTAAGATGTATGACTTTATTCTTTCCAAACTTATTGAAGGAAATATTAAAAAAGAAACGGAGCCTTTGGAGATAGCAAAGAGTCTAGTTGAGGACTTTCGTGATACTTGGTTTGAAGCTATGAAAGAAAGCAGTAAGAAGGCCAATTATAATGCAATCTAAACTGATTGAGCTTGTAGATAAGTATCATGAGATTACTAAAGAACAAACAAAAGTGATTGCTAGTAATGATATAGAAAGCCTAAATAAATTGATTGAGCTTAAAAATAAAATTATATTACAAGTAAGAAAAGAGCTTGAAGATGTAGAAACTAATAGTTTAAGTTCTGAAATAAAAGATAAAATGAAGCGGATAAATAATTTAGAGAAAAAAAACATTGAACACTTAAAAAGTAAGCAAAAAGAAGTCTCACAACAAGCAAGTGTAGCAAAAAACAAATCAGAAGCTTTGAAAGGCTATGGCAAGCAAAAGTAGAGTCAGAATATGGTCTGGCTCTTTTTATTTTCATAAGAAAAAACTAAATGTACTTAAGTCAAATAACACATTGCCGATATAGTAGTTGCAAGGATTTAAGTCCTATGCAAATCAATCTGACAAGGAAGTCAGAAAAACAAAACATGGAGGTATTACAATGAGAATTAATAACAATCTCATGGCAATGAATGCACACAGATACTTATCAAACGCAGGCGTAAGACAATCCAAATCTTTAGAGAAAATCAGTTCTGGGCTAAGAATAAACTCAGCTGCTGACGATGCAGCAGGTTTAGCAATTTCTGAGAAGATGAGAGCTCAGATTAGTGGTTTGGAGCAAGCAGAAACTAATGCTCAAAACGGTATTTCCTTGATTCAAACAGCAGAAGGTGCTCTGAATGAGACTCATAGTATTTTACAAAGAATGCGTCAATTAGCAGTGGATTCAGCTAATGACACCAACACAGATGATGATAGAGCAGAAATCCAAAAAGAAGTAAATGAGTTAACTAGAGAGCTCACAAGAATTTCCAATGATACGCAGTTTAATACTAAAGAGCTTCTTGATGGAGATTTTAGTGCAAAGTTTCATATTGGAGCGAATGCTGGCCAAGATATGGAATTAAATATCGCTAATATGAGTGCTGAAGCATTAGGAGTAACTGGTAGTGGAGCAGTAAATGGTGGTGCAAGTACAAGTAGTACTGTGGAAGCTACTGTTGCTGGGGACGGTCCTGTAGAAGATGCTAATATTACTGGCTCTGAAGGAGAAGGAGCTATAGTAGATGGCAATGAGATTACTGTCGCTATTTCCGAAGTAAGTGGAGCAGATGCAACAGCTGCAGAAATTACTGGTAGTGGATCAGCAGATGTATCAAGTATTGAGGATCAAACGTTAACATACACAGTTGATGGTGGCGAAGAGCAAACTATTACGTTTACCGATACAGAAGAAGGTGATTTAGCAGCAACTGTAGATTTAATAAACAATGAAGCTGGTATTTCTGCAACAGAAAATGAAGGTGTTATTACAATTACTTCTGACACAACTGGTGAAAGTTCTAGTATTGTTATTACTGGCGGTACAGCAGCAACAGCCTTAGGCCTAGAAGGTCTAAATGATACAGGTACTGATGAAGGTGATAGTACCTACACAGTAACCTTTAGTGATACTGAAGGAAGTACTCAGTCTGCTATTGAAGGTTTAGCAGTAGGTGCAGCTAGTGCTACAGGAGATGGAGACTTTGCGGGAATTACAGTTAATTTTGATTCTGAGGTAGCTTTAGCAGATGGTCAAGAAAATACTATTACTATTTCGGTAAGTTCTGGCTCAGAAGGTGGAGAGCAAACAGGTGATGCAACTGGTATTGATGTTTCAACTCAAGAAGCAGGGAGCGCTGCAATAAGCGTAATTGATAGTGCCATTAATACAGTTTCGGCTGAAAGATCTAAGCTAGGTGCTTATCAGAACAGATTAGAGCATACAATTTACAACTTAAGTACTACAACTGAGAACTTACAAGCTTCTGAGTCCAGAATTAGAGACGTTGATGTAGCTAAAGAAATGATGGAGTTTGTAAAACTTAATATCTTAGGACAAGCTTCTCAATCAATGTTAGCTCAAGCTAACCAAGCTCCACAAGGCGTATTGCAATTATTAGGATAAGCAAAGCAATAAGGGGCTCAGATGAGCCTCTTAGCTTATTGCATTTGTCAAATTAGACTAAAGTTGAAGAATTGACAATGAATAAAGTGCAAGTTTAAACCCTTTACCAATTAATCTGACAAGGAAGTCAGAAAGCAAAACATGGAGGTATCAAAATGAGAATTAACAATAATCTCATGGCACTTAACGCACACAGGTACTTATCAAGCGCAGGTGCAAGACAATCAAGATCTTTAGAGAAAATCAGTTCTGGACTAAGAATAAACTCAGCAGCTGACGATGCAGCAGGTTTAGCAATTTCTGAAAAGATGAGAGCTCAAATTAGTGGTTTAGAGCAAGCTGAAACAAATGCACAAAATGGCATTTCTTTAATCCAGACAGCTGAGGGAGCTCTGAATGAGACTCATAGTATTTTACAAAGAATGCGTCAACTAGCAGTTGACTCATCAAACGACACCAACACAGATGATGATAGGGCAGAGATTCAAAAGGAAGTTGACGAACTAGCAACTGAAATAACACGTATTGCCAACACAACAGAGTTTAATACCAAGAGCTTATTAGATGGGACTTTTACAGGAGCATTTCATATAGGTGCTAATGAAGATCAGAGCATGCAGCTAAACTTGGCAAGTATGAATGCAGATGATTTAAATGTTTCTGGAGCAGGAGAAACTGAGGGAGCTGGTATTGATGTTTCAACTCAAGAAGCAGGGAGTGCTGCGATTAGCGTAATTGACAGTGCAATTAATACAGTATCAGCAGAAAGATCTAAGTTAGGTGCTTATCAAAATAGATTAGAGCATACAATTTACAATTTAAGCACTACAAAAGAAAATCTACAAGCTTCTGAATCGAGGATTAGAGATGTTGATGTAGCTAAAGAAATGATGGAGTTTGTAAAGCTTAATATTTTAGGTCAAGCTTCTCAATCAATGTTAGCGCAAGCTAATCAAGCACCACAAGGCGTATTACAGTTATTAGGATAGGTAATAAGATTAAGAGGCTCATATGAGCCTTTTTCTATTCACAGTGTTTTTTCAAGCTGTTTACAAACTTAAGCAAGCTAAAATTATTAGGATACTTTATGAAAGTAAAAAAACTAAATTAAGGAAATTTAATTATGATAATTAATTATGTAGAGCAAGTTGTAGATAGAGTTTTACCAGACCTGCTAGAAAATTATAATGATGTTTGTAAATGTGAAATATGCCTTGAAGACATGAAAGCATATGCATTAAATAATATTAAACCATTATACTTTGTTAGAGAGAAAGGAAAGTTATACTCACGTATAAATGAATCGCTAGTTCAATTTAATGCTGACGTGCAAAGTGCAGTAATTCAAGCAATTGAACGCATAGCAGCAAATCCCAAGCATATAGAAGATTAGTTAATTTGAGATGTCTTCTAATCATGAGCTAGATTCCTGCTCATTATTCAAAGTATTTTTATAGCTTAAAAAGTAACAGAAAGAAGTAAATGAATACTAAACATGATTTGAGTATATGAGAATTGCTTAAATCATGAGTAACATAAAAAAAGTTCTATCTCTAAATTAGTTAGCTTTAACAATTAGATAAGCAAATTAAGCTTCAAATGAAATTATGGTGGCTTATGATGTTTTATCAAGCCTTTTATTGTATAATGAGAAAAAGACAATAATGGGGGTATTGATATGTTACCAATAGGTGAAAAAGCAATAGACTTTACATTATCAGATCAAAATGGAGAAAATATTACCTTATCTAATTTTTTAGGCAAAACAATAGTTCTATATTTCTATCCAAAGGACAATACATCAGGATGCACCAAACAAGCATGTGCTTTTCGAGATGTCTATGATGAAATTTTAGACAGAGGAGGAGTAGTTATTGGTGTAAGTCCAGATGGTGAGAAATCACATTTTAATTTTTCAACTAAACACGATTTGCCATTTCATATATTATCAGATGAAGATCATAAAATAGCGGAGTCGTATGGTGCTTGGGGTCTTAAAAAAATGTATGGCAGGGAGTATGAAGGAATTATTAGGACTACTTATATTATTGATAAAGACTTTAGCATAGCTAAGGTATTCCCAAAAGTAAGAGTTAAAGATCATGAGCAAAAAATACTAGAAGCTATCAATGAACTTGAGTAGGGGGAGTTTTATGTCAATATTTGTGCGCCAAGCTAAGAAGTCTGATAGAGAAAAAGCAGTTTATGTTGAAGGCCAATCAACTCCTAATTTAAGATATTTAGATAGAATGTGGGATGATTTCACAGAAAGCATAGACGAACCACTTTTTATAGCATTTTATGAAGGTGAAATGGCTGGAGTTGGCAAACTTTCTTTATTATATGATGGCTCAGCTTGGTTAGAGACACTGAGAGTTGATAAGAAGTTTCAAGGAAAAGGTATAGGCAAAGCTATATATAACGCATATTTAGAACATGCCAGGAAACATGGTATCAAAGAGCTAAGGATGTACACAAACTATAAGAATGCAGCCAGTGAAGGGCTGGCTAAGCGATATGGGTTTAGACTAGCAGGACAATATAGCGGAGCAGACTTAATAATGGATAACTTTAAGATGCCTCAAACTGTGGCAGCATTTGAAAGAATCAATGATAATAAGCTAGCCTATGAATTGTTAAAGCCTTTGGGCAAAAAATGGAATAATCATATGATTTTCAATAGAACTTTTTATCCTTTTAATAAATCGCTTGTTCATGGTTTGACTTCTGATGATACTGTGTATTATCATGAAAGTAGTAAAAGCGCCATAGTGTATGGAGCAAGATTTATGCCTGAAAGAGGAATGAATATAGGGATGTATGATGGAGATAGTGACTTGTGTTTAGATTTTGCCGCATACATGACATTTATTCAAGGTCTTCCAAAGCTTTCTGTAATGTTTCCACCACAACTTGAAAATGTAAGGAGCGCTTTACTCAAAAAAGGTTTTACAATGCAGTCTGAAGATTGCATCGTAATGGAGAGGTTGTTTAGTAAATGATTTTTGACAGTAGTTTTTACAACTTAGTAGTTGACACAAATGAAATTAACAAAGATGAGCTCATCCTAACTAGAGGGTATAGTGCTATCCAAACTCATAAGGACCTAACTGGGAACAAGTTTGAGATAAAACAGATTGAGAAAGCTTTATTAGGTGTAGATGACAGTGGTTATGGTTTGAAAAACTTAGATAGTAATGTGGAGTTGATCAAGGAACTACATGAGAAACTAGCAGAAGATTTAAGCTGGATAGACGAAATTAAGGATGTGTTGTGCGATTATTTTGTTTGTCATACATTAGAAGATATTTATATCTGTCCAGTTATAGGTTATGATATGGGTATAGGTGTTGAAAATACGGTTGCTATTAATCTTAATACTGAGCTTTATTTAAACTGCTTTAAGGAATGCATATCTGTTATTTTGCATGAAGCAGCTCACGTAGCCTTTGCTAGAAAGCATAGGATTAATATTAGGCTAAAAAATCTAAATGAAGTTCTAGAATCACTTAACTATTTAATTCAGTATGAAGGTGTTGCTATCTACATATCTAAAGTTTATCGAGATAAATACAATCTTGATACAGCTGGAGATATTGTTACAGAAGACACAAAAGTAACAAAGGATGATTATATTGAGCTCATGGAGCAGTATAAGAAAGCTCAAACTGCAAATAACAAAGAAGAAGCATTGAATTATGGTTTTGTTGAAAAGCGACTTGCACATCCTCTCGGGTTTTATATTGTTAATCAATATGCAAATGAAAAAGGAATTGATGGAGTAAAAGAGATAATTTCTATGAATTCACATCAATTTGCAAATAAGTTTTTAAGATAATAAAATCTCCTCAGCTTATATTAAGCAGAGGAGATTTTTTATTAAATAATGTTCATTTCTTTCACTTGGATCATATCCTTGTCACCACGACCTGATAGGTTAATAATAATGATCTTGTCACTTGATAATGTTTTAGCTAGTTTTATTGCGTAAGCAATTGCGTGAGAGCTCTCTAGAGCAGGTATAATACCTTCTGTTTTTGAAAGCAGTTTAAATGCTTCAATTGCTTCAATATCTGTAATACTCTCATATTCAGCTCTTTCACTGACTTTATATAGACAATGCTCAGGTCCTACACCTGGATAATCAAGTCCAGCAGCAATTGAATGTACAGGAAGAGGCTCCCCATTTTCATCTTGCAATGTTAAGCATTTAAAACCATGGATGACTCCAACACTACCTTTAGTCATAGTTGCTGCATGTTCATCAGTATCTAGTCCCTTACCAGCTGGTTCTACACCGATAATCTTAACTGGGTCACCTCTAAATGGATGGAAAAGTCCAATAGCATTTGAACCACCACCAACACAAGCTATCAGATAATCTGGCAATTTGCCTTCTGCAGCTAAAATTTGCTCTCTTGCTTCTTTTCCAATTATAGACTGAAACTCTCTTACCATAATGGGGAAAGGATGAGGTCCTACAGCTGAGCCAAGGAGATAAAAAGTATTTTCTGCATTCTGCACAAAATCAACTAAAGCTGCATCCACTGCATCTTTAAGTGTCTTTTTCCCTGTAGTTGCTGGCACTACCTTGGCACCTAAAAGTCTCATTTTGAACACATTTAAGCTTTGTCTTTTCATATCAACTTCACCCATGTAGATAGTGCAATCCATATTAAACAAAGCACAGACAGTTGCTGTAGCAACTCCATGCTGACCAGCTCCTGTTTCTGCTATAATTCTTTTCTTACCCATTCTTTTTGCTAAAAGAGCCTGTCCAATTGTATTATTTATTTTATGAGCACCTGTGTGATTAAGATCTTCTCTTTTAAGATATATCTTAGCCCCACCAACTTCCTCTGTTAAGTTATTAGCAAAATATAGTGGATTAGCTCTACCAATATATTGTTCTTGAAAGTACTTAAGTTCTGCTAAGAACTCATCATCTTTGATGTATTTATTAAAAGCGTCCTCCAGTTCATTCAATACGGTTTGTAAGTTTTCAGGAACAAAAGCTCCACCAAATTCTCCAAAGTATCCATTAAATTTTTCCATTTTTTATTTTCCTTTCTTAATAGCCTAATTTTAAGTTTTCTAGTGTCACATCTTAAATTTCAAGTTCAGGTTTTAAACATTAGACTATCCTCCTCTTTAAATATAAAAAGCCCTCCATCACAAATGTGATAGAGGGCGTATTAACGCGGTGCCACCTCATAATTACTTAATTAATAGTATCTCTTTTCAAATACAGATATGCTTATCGATATTTTATCCATTTAACGCTGGAAGACGTGTCGCTTACTTATATTTCAGCTTCAACTCATGAGCCCATTCATTTCTATTCCAAATATCAAGCTTTCACCAAAATGCTTAACTCTCTAAAGATGAAATTACGAAACTACTATTCTCAATCTAAGATTTTTCAATATTGAGTTTTTAGGATTATATCCTGATAAAGTATAAAAGTCAAGCCTTAAAGCAAGTTACTCAAGAAAAGACTTACTAAAGCAAAGTATATAGTCAAGCCAGTAATGTCCTTAATAGTTGTAATTATTGGGTCAGATCCTGCCGCTTAATCAAATCCAAACTTGACTAAAAAATAGGGTGTTGCAAACCCTAGTGCGGTAGCAACAGTCATAGTAATAGCTAAAGATAGGCCAACTGCAACACTTAGGCCCAGTAATCCTTGCCAAAAGTAAGCAATTATACCTGTACCAATTCCCACAAAAGTTCCCATACTCATTCCAACAAGCAGTTCTTTAAAGAAATGCTTGGTAAATCTCTTTTGATCAATATGCCCTAAAACTAAAGCTCTAGCGAAGATAGTAGAAGACTGTGTACCTGCATTACCACCCATGTCCATAATAACAGGGACAAAGATTGCAGTTGCAACTATTGCCTCTAAAGTTTCTTCAAAAGCTCCAATAATTCCTCCAGCTAGAAGCCCACCAATCATAGTTAAGACTAGAAAAGGTAATCTTACTCTCCAGATTGAAAAAATTGATCCATTAACTAAGATATCACTTCTACTTGCTTCTTTTTTATTTAGTTCTACCAAACCAGCTTTATCATAAATATCTTCTGTTGTTTCTTCTTCTATAACATCCATAGCATCATCAAAAGTAATGATACCAACCAGTCTATTCTCGCTATCCACTACTGGTATTGTTAGAAAATCTAAGTCTGAAGTAATTGTGCTGCTTCTTCTTGATCACAGCTCGTTGTCACAGAAATTACAGGAGAAGTCATTACCTCTGCTAATTGTGCACCATCACTAGCTTCATTAGCAAAGAATAAGTCGCGTAGTGATAAAACTCCTACTAGTTTTCTGGTCTCATCTGTTACATATATATTGTAAATAGTTTCTTTTTCTCTACCAATCTTTATAATCTCTCTGACAGTTTCCTTAACTGTGGTTTTCTGAGGAAAGCTGATGTATTCAGTAGTCATAATTCTGCCAGCTGTTTCAGTCTCATAGCCTAAAATAAGGTCGGTCTCTTTTCTTTTATCAGCAGGAATGCTATCTAGTATTTTTTTAGCTACTTTAGCAGGCATCTCATCAAGGAGAGCTACCCTGTCATCAGGAGCTAGCTCACTAATATAATTGATAACTTGCTCTTCATTAAAAGAATCTACTAAAGTATGTTGCAAATCAGTTTCAAGGGACTCAAAAACCATTAGAGCTGTGTCCTTATCAAGCATCCTGAAGATAATGACTGCATCTTCTATTGTAAAGTCACTGAGAATTTCTAAAATTTCGATTACAGATAATTGAGCTAGGATTTCTTTAATAGACTCATGATCTCTATTTCTGAGGTGAGTCCATAATGTAGTAGTAATTTTTGCCATGATAATACCTCCATATTAAGTTGTTCTAGATTCAATATACAACTCCAACTATCGTCCATTAGGGTTCTCACCACCTTTCTAAAATAAAAAATCGACTCCGAGGAGTCGATAAATACACAAAGTATTAGAGCTTTTTATAGCTCAATTTATTCTCCTCGTCTGAGTTTTAGCACTAAGCGACGTAGATTCAAATTTAAATCAGCTACGTTAAACATACCTTAATCCGATAATGTCTTTTATACCCATTGGCGTCTCTCGACATTTTTGGGCAGTAGCCTGTGTTCACTTAGGAGCCTCACCTAACAAGCATATTAAGTCCGTTAAGTATGATACTAAGAAAGTAAAGAGCTGTCAAGGGGTAGTTAAATTTTTTGTTTATATTGCAGATAAGACATTAATATGGTACGCTACATATGATGAAAACTGAATAGTACATACTATGTTTAACAGAGATGTTAATCAGGGAATTTGGTGAAAATCCAAAACGGGCCCGCCACTGTGATAGGGAGCCTTTTTTACAATCCACTGTAATTATTTATGGGAAGGGTAAGAAAGGTGATGATCTTTAGTCAGGATACCTAGAGTAGTATGTAAATATTTAGCTGACGTGGTAGAGGCTAAGATATTATTTGAAGCAGAAGCTTTAAATTAAATATCTTGCTACACCCGTGAGGGTGTTTTTTTATTAGATAAGAAAGAGGTAGCAAGAATGAGACTAAAAAAGTTATTGACAAGTTTATTAGTTGTAATAATGGTACTTTCCATTATGGTAGTGGGAGTATCACAAGAAAGAGAGATTACAAAAGTTAAAGATTTTATACTAGAGAACAATCTTGATATTGATTGGGAACTAGCTATCATCCTAGCTTCAGATGAAGCATTTGATTTTGATTACTCGGATATAGGGTTATCAGAAGATGCTTTTGCAGGAGAAACAGCAACGTTTTATGGCAGTAGGATTCTTAGTTTAATTGCACTAGGTGAAAATCCGTATGATTTTTATGGTAATAATCTAGTCTGTGAGCTTAGAGAGAAAGCAGATGATGGAAAATTTGGTTCAATCTATGACCAAGTTTATGCTTTACTAGCGCTTAATGCTAGTGGCAGTGAAGTGACTTTAGAGATGATCACAGCTTTAGTAGAGATGCAACTTAGTGATGGGGGCTTTGGCTTTTCAATGAGTGACCCTGATTCAACAGCACTAGCTTTAATTGCATTAGCTAATTTTGAAGGTGAATTAGTAGCAGAGGCGATTGATAAGGCTTTAGTCTATTTAGAAAATACACAATTAGCAAGTGGAGGTTTTGTTAGCTATGGTAGTGAGAATTCTAATAGTACCGCTATGGCAGCCCTAGCTTTAGTAGCTAATGATATTAGTATAGATGATGAGAGGTTCGTTCAAGAAGGTAATATTTTAGATGCTATCAAGCAATTTAAGACGCCTGATGGTGGTTATGGTTGGCTAATCGGTGAAGAAGAAAATAATTATTTTTCACTCAAACAAGTCCTAATGGCATTAAATGATATTGAAAATAATGCTAGTACATTTAACTCTTTAAGAGCTAAGATTGATCTTGACTTAAGAGCTGAAGGAGTTTCAGAAAATATCTTAGATACAAGTTTAAGAATTAGACTTCCAGAAAGTAATAAGCTTAGCACTAAAGAAGTATTAATCTATGCTTTTGATAAATATGACATTTCTTATGAAATAGAAGAAGCTAGTTTTGGTGCTTATCTAAAAAGTGTTAATGATGTTAAAGCTGGGCAGTTTGGTTCTTTTGATGGTTGGTTATATCTAATTAACATGGAAAGTGGCCTAGGGATTGATAATGATGTCTTAAGTAATGGTGACTACATTTTACTATATTATGGTGATATGGCACCAAATACTTTAGTGCCAAATATAAAAGTTAGCCCAGAAGTTTTAAGAGCTGATGAAGAGATAATCTTTACATTTAGCTCAGATTATATAGACTACGATGAATCTTGGAATGCCATAGAAAAGTCAGTTCTGATTGAAGGAGTAGTACTTGAAATCAATGATCAAACTTATGTCTCTGATGAAGTAGGTCAAATTATACTTGATTTAGAGCCTGGAACTTATTCATACTTAGCTCATCAAGATAGTGAAGATGAGCTCCCTGGTATAGTAAGAATGGCAGGAGAGATTAAAGTATTAGCTGAATTTATTTATCAAGATGATAGTGAAATCTCATCTTGGGCAAGGTCTGTAGTTTATCAAGCTAGAAGATTAGGTCAGATGAGTGGATATAATGATTATTTTAGACCTAAGGATGGTGTTACAAGAGCTGAAGCAATTTCACTTTTGATGCGTGCTAATCAAATAGAGAGTATAGCTGATTTAGATTCAGAGTTTACTGATTTACTTAGTGATGCCTGGTATTATCAAGTAATTACTACAGCTGAGAAACTAGGATACCTTGATAATATGTATCAAGCAGAGTTTTCACCAAACGAAGCTATTACCAGAGAAGAATTTGCTAATCTAATATACAATATGTTTGATTTAACCGCAGGTGATTCGATTAGCTTTTTAGATAAATCATTAATTGATGAAAATTATTTAAGTGCAGTAAAAGCAGTTTATGAAAATAATATTATTGTAGGAG
>PWPR01000105.1 GCA_003557085.1 Clostridia bacterium
CTTATTTTACCAGACTTACTAAAGCTCAACAAGATGAATACAAAAAAGCAGGAAAATCTATACCTAAAGAAGTCTATGTATTTAAAATGATATTAGATTCTCAAGGGAATCCAGACTTAAACGAGTACAATCAGATAAGATACACTATGATTCCCAATTACGGAGAACCTAACAAATTATTTGAAATAGGTAATAAGGAATCCATTATAGAAAGAAACAGGCATGGAGTACACACTACTGATAATGTATTTGAGCAGCCAACTACTCCTGTTACCCCACAATTACCTGAAAGTACTTCAGAGGATGGACCAACAGGTACTCAAGATACTTCAGATGATTTTATAGTCACGGAAGCATATAAATTACCTGCAGAAACTACTGATGGACTACTTAAAGCATTAGAGTCTGGAGTTCCAGTAACATTAGATGCTACACATGTTCCTGAGATAACTATTACTAGAGAATTTTATGAAACAGAGTGGGGAGAAGAAAAAATGTCTTATGATATGGAGTCACCAGAACTTCCAGAGGTAGATGTGGTTCACTACCCTGCTGGCGAATATTTCTACTTAGAAGATGCGTTTGGTAATCGTAAAATGGCTTCAAAAAAAGAAGTAGTATCCCTAATTAGAGCAGAATTAAAATATAGGACAATACAGGACTTAGATATTAAAGCAGTAACTTATCAGGATAGAATAACAGATATGGATGATTCTCCTTTTAGTCCCGCTGATGACACTTTTGTTCCTACTCCTACAAAACCTGTATTATTAAGTGATGTTAAGCCTACAGCTAAGTTTAATAAGGATTTTAATACATTAGCTGAACTTATGAATTTACCTATAAATTCAAAAAGTAAAATTTATTTTGAAGGTAGGTTGTTTAATTCATTAGAATTAGTTAACTTTACAAAAGAATTAGTATCTTTATCCGAAGGTAAAATAAATATGAATGAGTTGTCGGAAGGAATAGGAGTGTTTATTATGAATATACTGCCGGATTCCCACCCTGCTAAGAGGATGTTGTATAGAACAATAGAAAAAACATCCTTATATGGGGACAATGTTAGGACCTATGGAGAAAGATTAACAGATGAACAAATTAAGGCTATGAGTGTAGGGCAAGCTCTTGAAGTATATTTTGCAGGAATGGAGTCTTTACCTGATATAGGAATGAGATGGAGAGGAATTAAGAAGAGTTTAACTGATATGTTTAAAGTTCCTGGTGGAATATATGCTAATAATGTTTTTAGTTCAGTTATAGACGGTATGAATAGAATTCTTTCTACAGAGCAAAATACTGGAGCTAAGTATATAGTAGAAAATTATTTTCCAGGATTTCAAGACACTAATATTAAAACTTTATTAGGAAAAGTAAGTGAAACATCTCATCCTCTTGCCGAGCTAGCTCACAAACTTAATCAACTTGTCGTGGATAATAATACTGCAAGGTTAAAAGATAATATTCTATATACTGATGCAGACGGAAATAAGAGAGACGCTGCTGGACAGTATAATCATGCATCAGATGATATACTTATATCTAGGATCTCACCCCATAGAGGTGGAGTAGAAGTTACTATAGTACATGAAGCTTTACACGCTATGACTATTAAAGCTCTTAATAATAATTCTAAGTTGGCTAGAGATATGAATATTCTATATGAATACGCTAAAAGCCATCCTGAAATATCTCAAGGAGCTTATCCTATTAAGAATATCAGAGAGTTTGTAGTAGGACTTTTTGAGAATGGAGCATTTATTAAGCAACTACATAATATACCTGCTACAGGTAAAGTTAAGATGTATAAAAACTTGTTTGAGCAGGTAATAGATACAATACTTGAAGCTTTAGGTATTAAAAGAACAGAGGTTCCAAATCTACACAGTCAGGCGTTTGCACTAGCAACTCATCTTATTATGGATGAAGCTAATATTCGTCAAGAGTTAAATAGAAGGTATGAAGATTTTCAAGCATCTTTGGAAGGGATCACTTCTCCTCCTATAGAAACAATGGCAGAGTTCAGAGCAGAAAATAAAAAACAAGTTCAAAGAACCCAAGCTGAGAAGTTAGACTATTGGAACAGTCTTGAAGGAAATGAGTATAAAGATTTTAAAATTCTACATAGAAATTATAGAAACAGTTTGGAATCTATAGCGGATTTTTTTAATATATCTCATGATGACATTGTTAAGAGGAAGGAACGGGGAGAAGATGCTTTCTTCCTCAGAGTAAACAAGCCTGACGAAAATGCAAGTTTTGCAGAGGCTCTAAAAGCAGAGTTACCAATGCTTCGGGATGAATCAGATTTAGTAACTAGAGGAGTAATTAAATTAATAGAATCAGGTAAAAGAGAAATAATTTGTTAATATGGCATGTACACCTAAAAATATATCACAAGATAGATTAATTTCAGAAGCTCTACATGAAGAGTTCTTTGCGGATATAAAGCAAGATACTTCTCCTTTGGATAAGGCTAAAGCTCTTATAAGGTTGGGACAGGAATTTGAGTCTGCAGAAGTTAAAGCTGCAAATCTCTCTAAAAAAACTATAAAAATGCTCCAACTTGAAGCTGATGAGATAGTAAGATCTTATCAGAAAAAAACTCCAATAAAGAGTAAAGATGGAGAGATGGTTACTCCTGTTTTAGGAGAAACTATAACTATGAAAAACCAAGAAGCATTTTTAAGGTCTAAAAATAAGAGAAGAGATCTTGTAGATGCTATAAGAAATGCTCCAGACAGTGTTTTAGCAGCTATGACAGGGACTATAATTCACAATATAGCTGAGGGTATTATAGAAGGACTTAAAGCTAGGGGAACCTTTAAAAATATACACACACAAAGCGAGTTGGGACAGGTTAAGGACAGCATAACTGATATGGAGA
Source organism: Clostridia bacterium (assembly GCA_003557085.1). GTDB lineage: Bacteria > Bacillota > UBA994 > PWPR01 > PWPR01 > PWPR01. Next base: position 2,888 of record PWPR01000105.1, read on the forward strand.
TTAAGTCCTTATTAAACATCTCTGGAAAATATTCAGACAGAATAGTTCAAAATATAAGAGAAGGAATAGAAGATATAGTTAGAGATGTAAATGCTCTACAACACAAAATAGACCCCAAAGGTAAGGCTATAATTCTAACAGAGCAGTTTATTGCAAACTTTTTAGGAGATGTAGGAGGAACTATGGACATGTTTGTAATGTATAGTGACGGATCTGTTGGATTATTTGACTTTAAGAGTAAATTCATAGATTCCAGAGATTTTTCATGGCGAGATGTAGTAGACACAGCTACGGGGGAAGTATATAAAGCTCCCCAAATTACTAATGAATTGTGGATTCCATCATATCTTAGAGAGAATTTGGGAAGACAATTAGGGAGTACTAGAAAAATAATACAAAAAGTACTTAAAGTCCAAAAGTTTAGACAAATGCGGGGTATACCTATACATGTGAGGTATAAGGTAAAGGATTCTGGGGCAGAACAGGGGGCAAAATATAGTAAAGAATTATTATCTGTACAAATAGGATCTAAACAAGATAGGATGTTGGAACAGATACCTATTAATGAGACTTTAAGTAGCCCTGCACTAGACAGAGCAGTAGAAAAGTTTCAAAAACTTCTTCATAATAAAAAAGTAGAGCTACAGGAGAGAGGGACTAAGGTAGAAAAAGACAAGCTAAGGACTGAAATAGCTAACCTAGAAGAAACTCTCAGTAATCTTATAGTAAGACAGGATGCACGAGCATTAATGGATGATTTTGAGAATTTAATAAAAAAATATAACAATGAAGTTAAAGAATCTTTAGATATAGATAGTAAAGAAATTGGAGGAAATCCCAATCCAAATTATTTACCTTGGAAAAGATTAAATGCTCTTATAGATGACTTCACAGCTTATAAGAGTCTTTTAGAGAGTTCAGAAACCTGGCTAGCTGATATGGATACTACCAATATCAAGGTAGAGGAATATATGAGTACCATAAATAACCTTACCGGACATGTTAACAGTCTTCTAACTAATCTAAAAAGCAAGAGATTTAATCGTACAGTCAGTGAATCAGATATGCCAGCCATAATGAATATGGAAAAAATATCATTTATGGATAAATGGTTTTTAGGAAGTAAGGAGTTTAATCAATGGGTTCTTAAAACATTAAATCAATACGTATCTACTGCAGATAGTAAAAGAATACTTAAAGTTCAAGAATTAGAATCCTCTTTACAGAAATCAATTTTAAATCTACAGGAGTGGGGAAGAACTAACAATAAGGGGTTACATCAAGCTTATAGAATGCTTATTAGCGATGAGGGAGATGGAACTTTCTTAATAGGAAAATATAACTCTGAGTTTTGGAAAAATATTGAAATGTTGAGAGAGAAAAAAAATCTCGAAGGTCTAAAAAAAATATATAAACTTAGGGAAGGAGCCGAACAGTTATATAAAGATAGATTAGAAGACTTTATGAAAACTAATCCTACAGAGCTTCAAATAGAGAATTGGAAAAGATTTAATACTATAGAAAATTCAATAAAATATAGAAGCAATGCTCATATATATTGGGAATTTAAGGATGAAGTAAAAACTAACCCTGCTAATCTAAGCCCCCAGTTTGCAGAAATATCAAAGCCAGGAAATGAAGCATTATTGGATTTCTATAATCTGTGGACAGATAAAATGAAGGAGTTCAGAAAACTTCTGGAAATTACAGACTATACTGACCTTCCTGATAATTTCCTACCCTGGATAAGAGCCCAAGTATCTGATCTTATAGCTACTGGTAACCTCAGTACTAAACAAGCAAAAGAATTGATAGACTCTTGGAAAGATATTAAAGTAGATAATACTGAGTTTGGGGATGATCCCACTAGTGAACTTACTAGACAGGTAGATCTTGAGACAGGTAGAGAAAAGTCCAGAGTACCTCAGTTCTTTTTAAATCCTCTTAAAGATAATAGGGGCAGATTACTAGCCAAAGCACAGCTTAAAGATTTAGCCTCTAGTCTCCTTACATTTGGAAATATGGCATATAACTATCATTATATGACAAGTGAAGTAGTTCCTCATGTGGAAGCTCTTAGAGATGCATTGACTATGTATGGAGAGAAGTACACAACATCTGATGGTAGACAAAAAGTAGATGAAGCTGGTAGGGAGCTTAATATTCAGGATAAGCTGTCATCCGTAACTCAAATGTTTGAGGACCAGCTTAAGTATCATGTCTATGGTATGAAAATACTTGATGAAAATAAGAAGCTTGCTAATTTTGCTTTGAATATGAAACAATTTCATAGCAACTATCAATTAGCTGGAGCTTGGCTTACATGGGCAGGTAATACTATACAAATTTTTGGAAATACCTACTTAGAATCAACAACATCTCAACATTTCGGACTGAAACATTATAGAAAAGCTATGGCTATGGCAGCTAAGTCTATCGTGAATTATAAAACTGGAGAAGGAGCTTTATATGCACAATTAGTTAGATTTTTTGAACCCAATTCAGATTTAATAAGGCTTAAGAGTAAACAAATTAAGGCTACAAAATTTCAATCTATTCTAGATTCAGACACAAATTTTATAGGGTTCAGAATAGCAGAGCATGGAGTAGAGAATATTACTCTGATAAGTATGCTCCAAACTCATGGAATAGTTAATGGTAGGATAGTTAATCTTAATAGTAGTGTGGTTCCTAAAGGAACTAAATCTATTTTAGAGTCTAGTAGGCTCAATGAGAATGGAGAGCTTATTATAGAAGGGCTTAAAGAAACTGAAAGTAATGATAATATAAATATCCAAGCTTACACTGATATGCGTGTAAGATCCAGGGGGGTGTCCAAGAATATTAAGGGAGGTATGGATTCTGAGAATCAGTACGGAGCTCAAATGTATCTTGCAGGTAAAATGTTTATGCAGTATAAAGGATGGTTGCCTGGCATGGTAACTCAACGATTGGGGGGACTTATGTATAACTCTGCTACTAAAAGTTTACGTCAGGGCTGGTTCAGGACTTTTTATGATATGAATTTAAAACCAGAAGAGGCGGGACTTGTTACTTATATTGCTACCCAACTTATTCCTACTATGAATAAACTCACATTAGCTCTTGTAACAAGACCTCTCAGTATAATAGACAAAAGATTAGTATATAGGTTTAAAGCAGACGAGACTAGAGCTAAGAGACAATTTGAAGCGTTTAAAGATAAAAATGCTAATGATCCTGAAATACAAAATATGACTTTTGAGGATTTTGTGGCTTTTCAAGAAGGGAGAATCAGAGCTATGGTTACTGAGGTATTGTTTGCCTTGTCGTTTGTATTAGCAGTTATGGCTGCAAGAAGAGACTGGGATGATGATGGTGTTCCTGACTGGAAAGCATCCTGGTACAGCAGAACTAGTTTTAGGATATTAAATAGAGCTAGAAGGGAATTAAATTTTATGTGGGCTATAAATGATTGGCAATATACATTAACAAGAAGTCCTATTCCCGCAGTAGGAGTTATTGAAGACGCTGCTAGAGTTTTAAACAATACTGTTAGGGAGGCAGGAGACTTTGTGTGGAGCAGAGAAGAAGCGGAGAAAAGAGGTAAGGGAGTAATGAAGTATACTCCAAGAATGTTTCCTTGGTATAAATTCTTAAGGTCATTTGATACTATTAATGAGGAATTCCAGAAATTTGAAATCTAATTTTCAAAGGTCTAAAAAAAATAATACCCTACTAACTTAATAGTAGGGTATTTTTTTTATCCTTTTACGTATGGAGAACAATGTAAATAAACAAATGGCCACTCCCTATCAATCATTTTTTTAGGTAGTTTAGTTTGTTTTCTTATAAGATTTTTAGCCCATAGTTCCCACTCATCATGTTGCTCTTGAGTACATGGATAGAGTTTAAACCATTCGGGACTTTGTAATACTTCTTTGGGATGATTGTTTACCACTTCTTCTACAGTTGTATTGTGGTACTTTAGCCACCCATTAAGAAGATCATTTCTATCTATCTTTTTCATTGTTTACATTAATATTAATTCTACCTTCTTTACTATA
>PWPR01000155.1 GCA_003557085.1 Clostridia bacterium
CTATAGTAGCTAGTGCAAAAAAAGCGTTGAATGATGTAGACTTAATTCTTTTCATGGTAGAGCCAGATACTAAGTTTGGACCAGGAGACATTTACATTGCAGAAATTTTAAAAGATTTAAATATACCAATAGTTTTAGTAGTTAATAAGGTTGATTCAGTATCCCCAAATGACATAATTCTTGTCCTAAATAGATGGTCTGAAGAGTTTCACTTTAGTGACTATATCCCAATTTCAGCACTAAAGGGAGATAATATCCAAAGACTTATTGACTTAGTTTTCACATACCTAGAAGAAGGCCCAATGTACTATCCAGAAGATGTAATTACAGATAGGCCAGAAGAATTTGTAGTAACTGAAATAATTAGAGAAAAAGTGTTTAATAATACTAAAGAAGAGATACCATACTCTGTAGCAGTTGATCTTAGAGAATACTCAGATGCAGATGGTAAGATGTATATAGCAGCAGACATAATTGTAGAAAGAGATAGTCAAAAAGGCATAATAATTGGAAAACAAGGACAGATGCTTAAGAAGATAGGCAGTCAAGCTAGGGTTGATATTGAAAACCTTTTAGCTACAAAAGTATATTTAGATTTACATGTTAGATTTAAGAAGAATTGGCGGAATAAGAGTAATTTATTAAAAGATTTAGGTTATAAGGAGAGTTAGTCATGAACATTGCCAAGTATATAGATCATACTTACCTAAAACCTGTAGGAACAAGTCAAGATATCAAAAAGCTATGCAATGAAGCTAAAGAATATGGATTTGCAGCGGTATGTGTAAATCCAACTTGGATTAAGCTTTGTAAAGATTTGCTTGAAGATACTGATGTAAAAATTGCTACTGTAATCGGGTTTCCTTTAGGTGCTATGACTACTGAATCAAAAGTTTTTGAGACTAGAAATAGTGTCGAAATAGGTGCTACAGAGATAGATATGGTAATGAACATAGGCAAGTTTCTAGAAGGGGACTTTGATTATGTAAAGAATGATATCAAAGAAGTAGTAAAAGCAGCTGACAAGATGTTTGTTAAGGTTATAATAGAAACAGCTTATTTATCAGATGAACAAATTGTTAAGGCATGTAAATTAGCTGTAGATGCAGGTGCACAATACGTGAAAACTTCTACGGGTTTTGCTAATTCTGGGGCAACTATTAAGCATGTTAAGTTGATGAGAGACACTGTAGGCAATGAAGTTGGAGTAAAAGCTGCTGGAGGAATAAAAGATAAAAAGGATGCTAAAGCGATGATTGATGCAGGAGCTAGTAGACTAGGAGCTAGTGCTGGAGTAAAAATAATAAGTGAATAATAAACATAAAGCAAATCAAGGTTTAATAGTTTCAGAAAAGGATTATAAAGAAAACGATAAGTTAGTTCTGTGCTTTTCTAGGGATAAAGGAAAGGTAAACTTACTAATAGAAAGACCAAAAAGCAATAGATATATTAACTATTCTATTACTGAACCCATGAACCTGATTGACTTCAGTTGCAATAAGATACCAAATACAGAGTGTTTTTATTATTTGAGCCAAGCTGTTCATCTTAACTCATATAAAGGAATTAGAGATTCTCAGCTTAGACTTGCTAATGCAATTTATTTTACTAATTATATAACAAGCTTAGTCGATTATTGCGAAGTTAATGAAGAATTGTTTGATTATTTAATCAAATTCCTAGAGTTGATAGTTATTTTGCCAGAAGATAGAGTAGGTTTTTACACAACAATTATGAGTCTAAAAGCATTAGAACTTGTAGGTCTAGGAGCTTTTCCTGTTTGGTGTAGCAAATGTAATGAAGAGCTAGATAAAGTAGTATTTCTTACAAAAAGAGGACTGCCTTTATGCAAGAATTGTATATTGAAAGATGAAGTATATTCTCTGATAAGCGCAGATAAATGGCGAGAATTAGTTAAAGTAAGTATGTTAGACTTGGAGATGTATAATTTATCATGTGAAGAAAGAAGGGCCTTAGAATACTATATAATCGCACAAGTTGGTAAAGAAATTAAGGGATATAATTATTTGAAATTAACTAGAGATTAGGAGTGACATCATGTCTAATATTTTAGAGAAAATTGACGTAGTTCGAGAAAGAACAGGTTGTTCTTATGAAGAGGCAAAAAAGTATCTTGATTTGAACGACAATAATGTTGTTGAGGCAATTATTGCTTTTGAACAAGAAAATGAAACCATTAAAGAGAAGTACATTGTTTCAGGTGAAAATGTTTTAAAAAGAATTAAAGAACTTATTAAAGAAGGCAATGTAAGAAAAATAATCGTAAAGCAAGATAATAAAACCATACTAAATATTCCTGTTAATTATGGTATAGTCGCACTAGTTCTGGCACCATTTTTAGCAGTTATTGCTGGTGTTATAGTTGTAACTCAAAAATATACTATTGAGGTAGATAGGGAATAAGCTTTTTCTTTAGAATGAGGTGATTATTATAGACTTAAGTGAAAGGCAAAATGAAATTGTAAATATTGTAAAAAAAGAAGGTCCAATAAGAGGCCAAGACATAGCTAAGCGACTGAGTTTAACCAGAGCTGCCCTTAGAGCAGACCTAGCCATTCTTACCATGTTAGGTTATCTAGAAGCTAGGCCTCGTGTTGGTTATTATTACTCAGGCAAGACAATAACATCTCTATTAGTTGAAGGCATAAAGAAAATAAAAGTAGGTGATGTACAATCTGTGCCTGTAGTTCTTAATCAATCGCAAACTGTTTACGATGCTATAGTTTCAATTTTTCTTGAGGATGTAGGCACTTTGTTTATAATAAATGATCTTGGTTTTCTTGAAGGTGTTGTATCAAGAAAAGATCTACTTAAAGGTTTAATGGGAAACAGTAACTCTCAAAATATGCCTATCAGTATGTTAATGACAAGAATGCCAAATGTACATTACATTACTGAAAATGAAGACGTTTTTGAAGCTGCTAGAAGGATAAATGAGTATGAGATAGATAGTTTGCCAGTAGTTGAGAGAGTAGATAATGGTAATTCAGTCAGCTATACGGTAGTTGGAAGAATTTCTAAGACTAATATCACTAGAATATTTGTGGAGCTTGGTGAAAAATGAGGGGAGTTTATGTATGTCTGATTCATTAGTTGTTTATGTATTATCAGACTCGATTGGAGAAACCGCCGAAAGAGTTCTGAGAGCTGCTTTAAGTCAATTTGAGGATTATAGTATTATAGTCAAAAAGTTTTCATATGTTACAAGCAAGGGTATATTAACTCAAGTTTTAGATGAAGCTGCGGATGAAGCTGATATTGTAGCTTATACTTTTGTACTCGATGAGTTGAATCAATATGTTAAAGAGAAAGGCTCATCATATAGTTTTGCGTTTATAGACTTACTTTCTTACATAATAGATACTATCATCGAAGTTAAGAGTTGGAAGCCTAAACGTGAAGCTGGTCTAATACATTCTTTAGACGAAGAGTATTTTAAGCAAGTTGAAGCTATAGAGTTTGCTGTAAAATATGATGATGGAAAAGACCCACGAGGGCTTCTCAAAGCAGACATCGTATTAATTGGTGTATCTAGAACTTCAAAAACTCCTTTAAGCATGTATCTTGCTCATAGAGGATATAAAGTAGCAAATGTTCCACTAATGCCTGAAGTGTCACCTCCTAAAGAGCTATATGTAGCTAATAGTAGAAGGATTATTGGATTAATTATAGATCCAGATAAACTAGTTGATATCCGTAGTGAGAGATTGAAATCGCTAGGATTAGGTAGAGGTGCTACATATGCTGCCAAATCTAGAATTGAACAAGAGCTTAAATACGCATTAAATATAATGGAAGAGCTTGATTGTAGCATTGTAGATGTTACTCACAAAGCTGTGGAAGAAACAGCTAATTTAATAATTGAAATGGTTAAAAATGGACAATAAGCAAGAGTGCAAAAGCATTCTTGTTTTCTTTTGTGAAAATAAAGGGATTATGATTTTTATGTAGTATTATATAGTAACAGATTTAATAAAAATTTAAGTTGGTACTTATTCAAAGGAGGTTTAAAATACTTCGGTATTGACGAATATGTTATTAAGAAAAGAAATGGAAACATTAGAAGTCAAGTTGCTAGCAAGACAGGCTGTTAAATCATCAGACACTAAGGGTCGGATAACAGAAGAAGAGGAATGCCAAATAAGAACTTGTTTTCAAAGAGATAGAGATAGAATTTTACATAGCAAAGCTTTTAGAAGACTTAAGCACAAAACTCAAGTATTCATATCTCCCTCTGGAGATCATTATCGTACTAGATTGACTCACACTTTGGAAGTATCTCAGATTGCTAGGACGATAGGTAGAGTTTTGCGTCTTAACGAGGATTTAATCGAAGCAATTTCATTAGGTCATGATTTAGGACACACTCCTTTTGGTCATATAGGAGAATATGCTCTAGATAATATTATGAAAGAAGGCTTTGAGCACAATATTCAGAGTAGAAGAGTGCTTGAGCATTTAGAGAATATCAATTGTACATTAGAGGTACTAGATGGAGTAGAAAACCATACAGGACCAAAGAGACCGTTTACTTTAGAAGGCCAGGTTGTTAAATTAGCTGACAGAATAGCCTATATTAATCATGATATTGATGATTCTTTACGTGCAGGTCTATTATCTTTAGAAGATTTGCCAAATGAGGCAATATCAATCTTAGGAGATACTCATAGCAAAAGAATAAATAAAATGGTGACAGATGTTATATCTGCAAGTAATGACCTGGTGCAAATTAAAATGAGTAAAAAAGTTGATTTTGCAACAAATACTCTAAGAGATTTTTTATTTGACCATGTTTATTTAAATAGGATTGCTAAGGAAGAAGACGGCAAAGCAAAAAGAATAATAGAGTTTCTATTTGAGTATTATTTAGCTAATGTAGAAACTTTGCCAAAAGCTCATTTAGATAGATTAAAGCAATATAGCAAAGAAACTGTAATTGCTGATTATATAAGTGGCATGACAGATAGATATATTTTAGACGTTTTCAGTGAGATCTTTATTCCAAAATCATGGTCTCGAAGAAGTGATATGTAAGGGGATTTTTATGACAAAAGATAACATATCTGGCTCGGGTGTTAATGAAATAAAATCAAAAATAAGTGCTCTTGATATAGTCAGTAAATATGTTTCATTGACTAAGTCAGGTGAAAGATATAGGGGTTTGTGTCCATTTCATCAGGAGAAAACGCCATCTTTTTATCTTGACGATGGAAACGGATTATATTATTGTTTTGGCTGTCAAGCTGGAGGAGATATTATTAAGTTTCTGATGGATATAGAAGGATGGACTTTCATAGAAACGATGAGATATTTATCGAAAGAAACTGGAGTACCTTTTGGAGTTGATAACACTAGGGAGAGATCTGAGAAAGAGAGACTATATAGTGTTAATCAAAGAGTTGCAGATTATTATATGGCGACTCTGAGGGGAAGAAATGGCAAGCAAGCAATGAGTTATTTGAATAATAGAGGCTTTAGCAAGGAGATAATTAATACTTTTGCTGTAGGTTATGCTCTACCAAACTGGGAAGGTTTGTGTAGTTTTGCTAAAAGCAATCAAATCAATTCTGCAGATTTACAAAAACTAGGTTTGATAGCAAAAAGCAATAATCCCCAAACTAATCAGAGTTTTTATGATAAGTTTAGAAATAGAATAATTTTTCCAATAAGAGATGTTCTTGGGAGCGTAGTTGGTTTTGGAGCGAGAACAATCGGATCTGATGAACCAAAATACTTGAACTCACCTGAAACAATGCTTTATCACAAAGGAAGCTCATTATATGGGATTTATGAAGCAAGAAATGCAATAAAGAACCAAGACTGTGTTATTTTGCTTGAAGGTTATTTAGATGTTTTAGCTTTATGCCAAGCTGGATTTAATAACTCAATTGCTTCTCTTGGAACTGCATTTACAAAAGAGCAAGCAAATATAATTAAAAGATATACAAGCAACGTGATTATTTGTTATGATGGTGACTCTGCAGGAGTAGAAGCTGTTATTAAAGCTATTGGTGTGATGAAAAATTTCGACTTTAGTCTTAAAATTGCACTAATTCCTAATGGTCTTGACCCTGACGATTATTTAATGAAGTTTGGAAAAGAGAGTTTCAAGGAATTGTTAGATAAAGCAATGGACAGTATGGATTTCATAATTCACCAGTTAAGTTTAAGATATGACTTAGAAAATAGAGACGATAAGTTTAAATTTGCAACAAATTTGGTAAAAATGCTAGCAAAAGTAGAAAATCGTATAGAACAAGAAGGATATCTAAGGTCTTATGCCGAACAATATAAATTAGATAAAAATGCTCTAGAATTTGAGTTAAACAAAGTTTTAAACTTAAATAGTAGAGATGAGATATCAATTAATAGAGTTGAAAGCAATGATTTAGGATTACGTGACATAATTGCTGCTCAAGAGAAGAAGCTGCTTAAAATTCTAATAGATTCAAAAAAAACTGTGTCAGATGATATTTTTGCAATACCTGAACATAAAAAGATATGCAAAATAATGAACAGCCATAGTTGGGAATCCTTAAGTGATATTATGGATTCTGTGAAGAAGCACAAACTGGATAGTACTTTAGCAAGCATTATGATTAATGAATCATTTGAAGAAAATGAAGTAAAACTATTTAGACAACTTTCTATTTTAAGCAAAGAAAGGCGCTTACGAACGATTAGAAGAAAAATTTCTGAAACGGTAAGGGTAGGAGAAGATCCTACAGATTTGCTGCAGGAATTTAGAGAGCTTGAAAGGGAAAGAGCTCAACTCTATGGCAATAAAGATTTTAGTAGTTAGAAGGGAGAGGCTTATATGGCTGAGAAAAGTGAAAAAATTAATTCTTGGAAAGAAGTAGTAGAAGAGCTACTGCAAAAAGGCCAAGATAAAGGTAGTTTAACATATGAAG
>PWPR01000219.1 GCA_003557085.1 Clostridia bacterium
AAGGAAAAAGAGAATGAGTAGCTTGTTAACACTTTTAGAGTCATATCAAAATATTATCAATGATAGGATTGATAATTATCTGCCAATACAGAGTAAACTACCACCTGTCATTCATGATGCTATGAGGTATAGTGCACTTAATGGAGGTAAAAGGATTAGACCTATTTTAATGCTAGAAACATGTAGAATGTTAACAGGAGAATATTACCAAGCTATCCCGTCAGCGATAGCAATAGAGTTGGCTCATTGTTTTACTTTAGTTCATGATGATTTGCCTAGTATAGACAATGATGACTTAAGAAGAGGTAAAGCTACTAATCATAAGATATATGGAGAAGCAATGGCGCTTTTAGCTGGTGATGCCCTAGTTATTGAAGCCTTTAGAATAATTTCACAACACCAGAAACCTTTAGACATAACACCAAAAGTGATTCTTGAACTGTCGAATTCTTTGTCTTCAAATGGAGTTATTGGTGGACAGGTAGCAGATATATTAGCAGAAAGAGAAGCTCTAGCTCACGATATTGCATCTTTGGAGTTCATTCATACAAATAAAACAGCTAGGCTAATTCAAGCAGCAATTACCATAGGTGCTATCATAGCCAATGCAAGTTATGATGATTTGACTAAGTTAAGCAAGGCAGGATTGTATTTAGGTCTAGCATTTCAAATCAAGGATGATATACTTGATATAGAAGGTAATGTTGCAGATTTAGGTAAAAATATAGGAAGAGATCAAGAATTAGGCAAACTCACTTATCCAAAGCTTATAGGAATAGATGAGTCAAAGAAAAAGCTAGATAAACTAAGAATAAAAGCTTTTAAGCAAATAGAGGATTATCAAAACGCGGAAAATTTAAAACTTATATTTAATTTTTTAATAAATAGGAATCATTGAAAGAGTGTGTAAAATGGAATATCTACCAAATATAAATTCGCCAAAAGATATCAAAGGTTTAACTAACAGAGACCTTGAAGGGCTAGCTAAAGAAATAAGAGAGATAATTATTGATACTGTGGCTCAAAATGGAGGTCATTTAGCCCCTAATCTTGGTGTAGTTGAACTGACGATAGCTTTACATAGAGTTCTTGACTCACCAGATGACAAAATAGTTTGGGATGTTAGCCATCAATCATACGCCCATAAGCTACTTACTGGGCGATATGATCATTTTAAAACAATAAGAAAATATCAAGGTATAAGTGGTTATACTAATATATTTGAAAGTGAACACGATGCTTTTGGAGCTGGGCATAGTAGTACCTCTTTATCTGCTGCTTTAGGAATGGCGATCAAGAGAGATCTTGCTCAAGAAAAAAACAGAGTAGTTGCAGTAATTGGTGATGGCGCTTTAACTGGTGGTATGGCTTGGGAAGCACTCAATCATATAGGTCATATTAAGAAAAAGATGACAGTTGTAATTAATGATAATCAAATGTCTATTTCTCAAAATGTAGGGGCAATGTCCCACTATTTGAACTATTTGAGAACAGATCCTAGTTATAGCAAAGCCAAAAGAAGAGTTAGTGAGTTTCTCGAAAAAATACCAGTACTTGGCGCTGGTCTTAAGTTAACAGCAGAAAAAATGAAAAATGTCCTCAAGTATTTAATGGTTAAAGGTTTAATATTTGAAGAGTTAGGGTTTACTTATGTAGGCCCAATAGATGGTCATGACATAGAAGCTATTGAAAGTGCATTACACCAAACTGATAATATTAATAAGCCAGTTATAATACACTGCATAACTCAAAAAGGCTATGGATATAAGCCAGCAAGTAGTTCTCCTGATGTATTTCATGGGATATCTCCTTTTGAGATTAAAACAGGGCAAGTTAAAAGCATTAAGCCTATTAGTTTTAGTAAGACTTTTGGCAAAAAATTAGTTGAACTAGCCCAGAATGATGATAAAGTAACAGCAATAACTGCAGCTATGCAATCAGGTGTAGGTTTAACTTTGTTTGCTCAGCAATATAAAGATAGATTTTTTGATGTTGGAATAGCAGAGCAGCATGCTGCAACCTTAGCAGCAGGAATGGCTGTAGCAGGACTAAAACCCGTGTTTGCAGTGTACTCTACTTTTTTACAAAGAGCTTATGATCAAGTACTACATGATATTGCACTACAGAAACTACCAGTGGTATTGGCTATCGATAGAGCTGGTTTAGTCGGTGATGACGGAGCTACTCACCACGGAGCTTTTGATTTGTCATATCTTCAGAGCATGCCTAATATGACTATCATGGCTCCTAGTAACGGAAGTGAGCTAGAAATAATGTTAGACTTTGCAATGAAGCATGATATGCCATGTGCTATAAGATATCCCCGTGGCCGAGCTGATTTAATTAATAAGAAAAAGCAGAGTGAAATTGTTCTTGGTAAAGCTGATGTAGTAAAAAATGGAAACAACGTTTTAATTTGGGCTATTGGAAGAATGGTAGCTAGAGCATTAGAGGTGTCAAAAGAATTAGAGAAATCTGGTATAAATACAACGATAGTTGATTCTAGATTTCTAAAGCCTTTTGATATAAGTCTTTTGAAAGAGTTAGTGGCAACTCATAGTTTGATAGTCACTTTAGAGGATAATGTATTAATTGGTGGAATGGGAGATTTAATCAACAGAATTATCCATGAAAACAGTTTAGATATAGAGCTTATTAAATTTGGTATTCCTGATAAGTTTATCACCCATGGCTCAATTAGTGAACTAGACAAAGAAGTTGGCTTGGATGCTAGGTCTGTTTCTTTCAATGTAATTAACAAATTGAAAAATATGCACATTGTAGGTGAAAAAAATACGTTTAGACAAATTATTAATAATTAAAGGTCTTGTTAAATCAAGATCAAAGGCACAATACTATATAGAAAATAAAGCAGTTAGAGTCAATGGTGAAATAATTACTAAAAAAAGTGCAAACTTCCCTGAAATATCTGAGATTATCATTGAAGAAGAAATTTGTCCATATGTTAGTTTCGGAGGTTTAAAACTCGAAAAAGCTATAGAAATTTTTGAACTCGACTTCAATGAAAAGACTGTATTAGATATAGGTGCTTCAACTGGAGGGTTTACTGACTGTGCATTAAAGAATGGTGCTAAGAAAGTTATCGCTATTGATGTGGGCTCAAATCAATTAGAAAAGAGTTTGTTAGATACTAAGCAAGTTATAGCAATAGATAATTTCAATTTAAAAGACATTAATGAGGATTCTTTTAACTTTGACTTTGATATAGTTATGACTGATGTTTCTTTTATTTCATTAAGCCATGTATTTAATGTGCTAGATTTTTGTATCAAGGAAAAAGGTCTTTTTGTGGCTCTTATAAAACCACAATTTGAAGTAGGCCCAGGGAAAGTAAAAAAAGGTATAGTAAAATCTAAGAAGTTGCATAAATACGCAATTGAAAAAGTTATTGAGTATGCAGAAAGTAGAAACTATAATCTTGTGAACATAACATTTTCACCTATAACAGGAAGTAGTGGTAATATTGAATACCTTGGATTGTTTAAAAAAGAAGGACCGAGCATAGAAACAAGGTATTTGGATCAAGTAATTGATAATGCTTGGAAAACCTTATAATGGAGTTGGTATAATGCTTTTAACACAGAGAGATATAGCAATTATAGTTATTTTAGCTTTATTTGCTATACTCTTTTTTATTATTAAGCAAATTCTAAAAAAGGATGTAGTAGTAATTAAAGACGTACCCGGTGGTAGATTAGGGAAGATTATTAGCCATCTTGAAGAAGATGGTTTTAAATATGTAGCTACTATAGATATTTTGAGACATAGTTTTTTCGTTGATGAGAAAGAGTATGAAGTAATTATGGGTAGAAATGTTGCTATTTTCAAAAAAGGATTTAGAAAATATGCTCTAAGGATTAGATCTACAAAAACTGCTGGCAAAAGCATTACAAGTACATTGATTAGATACCCAATTGTAGAGTTAGGATATTATGGGTATGATAATATTATTTTTTATGACTATGAAAGAAGTAAGTATCGGCTAGTGAAACTTAATAATACCAAAATTAAGACTTTTAAAGCAGTAACCCTTGCACTTGCAGTCTGTTTGGCAATATTGACATACTTTTATATAAGGTGAATATCATGAATAGAATTGTTTTACTGAAAAATGACACAAAGTCTCTAGCTCAGTCCATCTATAAGAGACTATGTAAAGAGTTAACAGCTAATAATATAGAGGTGATAACAAAAAACAACCTAGTAAACACTAAAAATATAGATATGCTCATTATCTTAGGTGGAGATGGTACACTTTTATATTTTGCAAGACAAAGCAAGTGGAGAGGTATACCTGTCCTAGGAATCAATTGTGGTAATTTAGGCTTTTTAAGTGAAGTAGAGACTGAAGAGTTAGATAATGCAATAAATAAAATTATTTCTGGTGCTTACTACATAGAAGAAAGAATGCTCCTAGACGTGTTTGTCTATAGAGAAGGTAAGTTAATATATGATAATCAAGCCATAAATGAAAGTGCCCTTACCAAAGGAGCACTTTCAAGAATAGCCAATATAGATGTATTTGTAGATGATAAATGGGTAGATACCTACCCTGCTGATGGGGTTATTTTATCAACACCTACTGGATCAACAGCGTATTCTTTATCTGCTGGAGGCCCATTAGTTGCTCCAGAGATGAGCCTATTTATAATTACACCTATAGCAGCACATGCACTTTATGCTCGTCCTATTATTATTTCTGCAAACTCTACTGTAAAAATGCAAGTTAAGAAATTAGGAGACTGTTATTTGACAGTTGATGGTCAAGATAACACTAAAATTATGCCAAACGATGAAGTTATTATGAAAAAATCGAAGCACTCGATTAAATTAGTTAGAATCAAAACTCTAGACTTTTATAAACTTATGAGACAAAAGTTAAGAAGAACAGAAGTAAGGGGAGATTAGATTTGCTAGTAAATATTTCTTTGAAAAACTTTGCTTTAATTGATCAATTAGAAATTGAGCTATTTAATGGCTTTAACACACTTACTGGGGAAACCGGTGCTGGTAAGTCTATACTTATAGATGCAGTTGGGTTATGTATTGGAGGAAGGGCCAGTTCAACCTATATAAGATCTGGTGCAGAAAAATGTCATGTTGCTGCAACATTTTATGTAAAAGATAATGATGAGGTAAAAGATATCTTAAATGAATTTGGTATAGATTATGAAGATAATTTAATTATTGAGCGAGAAATTTCAAGAAATGGCAGAAATCTTAATAGAGTGAACGGGTCTATGACGACATTAAAGGTTCTTAATATTTTGGGAGAACATTTGATTAGCATATATGGTCAACATGAACATACCTTATTACTAAATGAAAACTATCAGCTAGACTTAATCGATTCTTGGGGAAAAGATAAAGTACAGCCATTGAAAACACATATCAAGCAGATAATAGCAAATATTAGAAGTACTGAAAGGAGCCTAGAAGAAATTGGAATCGATAAATCACTTTTGGCTAGGGAGCTTGATATTTTAAAATTTCAAATAGATGAAATAGAAAGTGCCAATCTTTATGAAGGGGAACTTGAGGAACTAGAAAATGAAAGTAATTTCTTAAGGAATTCAGAGAGAATTTTTTCTGTGCTTAATGAAGTAGGCAGATTATTTAGCGATGAGTTTGGAACATTGTCGCCTTATGAGAGAATAGGAGATTGCTCAAAACAATTAGAAAATATAATCCGATTTGATGATGAAATAGAGCCTCTTGCTAAAATGGCTAATTCAGTGTTTTATGATTTAGAAGAGTTAGAAAATTTAGTAGAAGAGTATAAAATGAAATTTGATTTTGATCCTAACAGATTAATCCAAGTTGATGAGAGGCTTAACAAAATCCATACATTAAGAAAGAAATATGGAAATAATATAGAAGAAATAATGACTTTTCTAGAGAATGCAAAAACACGAGTTGATTTATTAGAAAACAGTGAGGAGAGAAGACAAAAATTACAAAAGCTATTAGCAGATTATAAACTTCAATATTTGGATAAGGCAAGAGAGTTATCCGAAGCTCGTTATTTTGCTGGAGAAAAGTTCACCAATTTAATTGAAGCAGGTATTAGTGATTTAGGAATGGAACATGCTAGATTGAAGTGCAGTTTTAGTTTTGATGAATCAAAAATTAGTCTTAATGGCAGTGATACGCTAGAGCTTCTTTTTTCAGCTAATAAAGGTGAGCCACTTGCTAATCTAGCTGAAGTGATATCAGGTGGAGAACTATCTAGAATGATGTTAGAAATAAAGACAAGATTTACAACACTAAAAGATACTAATGCAATTATTTTTGATGAAATTGATGTTGGTATTGGAGGAAAAGTAGCTAGTGCTGTAGCAAAAAAGATAGAATCTTTAAGTATGGAAAGACAAGTATTATGTGTGACTCATTTACCAATTATCGCATCTAAAGCAAAACACCATTATGTTGTAGGTAAAAAAATTCTAGATAATAGAACAGTTACAGAAGTATTAAAAGTAGAGAATGAAGCTAGGATAGATGAAATTATGAGAATGATAGGATCTGAAGATGAGGTTACAAGAAATCATGCAATTAATCTTCTTGAAGGGCATTAGATTATTTATTCCATATAATGTATAAATATCTAAAATCAATAAATACTTTCACTTGAAGCTGTTTTCTATTAGAATAAACATGGAGAAATTTTCGGAGAGAAAGGAGTATGCTATTTGCTTATTTTAGCTATAAATCCTGGGTCAACTTCTACTAAAGTTGCTTTGTACTTAAATGACGAGTTAGTAGACAATGAAACTATAGAGCATCCACAAGTAGAAATAAGGGATTTTAAAACTTTAAATGACCAATTACCATATAGGTTAGCTTTAGTCAATAAGTTCATCGAAAGGTCGAATATCAAAGAACCTCTAACTGCAGTGGTCGGAAGAGGAGGGCTCTTGAATCCTTTACCTAGTGGTACTTATGAAGTAAATGATAGGATGAAGGAACACTTAACAATTGGTATATCTGGTAGTCATGCATCTAATTTAGGGGGCTTGATAGCAGACTTAATAGCTTCAGAGCATGGATGTAAAGCTATGGT
The DNA here is from genome assembly GCA_003557085.1 of Clostridia bacterium. Taxonomy (GTDB): domain Bacteria; phylum Bacillota; class UBA994; order PWPR01; family PWPR01; genus PWPR01. The sequence goes on from PWPR01000219.1 coordinate 7,085, forward strand.
TGTCGACCCAGTAGCTGTTGATGAGATGGATGATCAAGCAAGAGTTTCTGGTATGCCACAGATTGAGAGAAAAAGCCTTTCACATGCACTCAATATAAAAGCTGTATGCCATAGGTATGCTAATGAACAAGTTCTTGCTCTAAATGAGTTAAGACTTATAGTAGCTCATTTAGGTGGTGGCATTTCAATTGCACCAATTAAGAATGGTAAAATCATTGATGTAAATAATGCAAACGATATGGGACCATTTTCACCAGAAAGAGCAGGAACTGTACCTTCAGGTGATTTAGCTAAGTTATGTTTTAGCGGGGAATTTGAGTCAGCTAGAGATGTTAAGAGATTGTTAAATAAAAAAGCAGGTCTAATTAGTTACCTAGATACCAATGATTTACGAGTAGTTGAAAAACGTGTTAATAATGGAGATGAAAAAGCTAAACTAATTTGGGAAGCTATGTGTTATCAAATAGTAAAAGAAATTGGGTCTATGGCAGCAGTTCTTAAAGGTGATGTAGATGCAATATTATTAACTGGTGGTCTAGCATATTCACAGAAATTAGTAGAATATATAAGAAATAAAACTGAGTTTATTGCAAAAACTGTAGTGTTTGCAGGAGAAGATGAACTAAGAGCTTTAGCAGAAGGTGCTTATAGAGTCTTAATTGGAAGAGAAAAAATGAAAGAATACATTTATTAGGAGGGTTTCATATGATAAGAAACTTTGAAGAGTTAAGAAAAGCTGCAATTGAATGTGAGCAAAAGATCATAGCTGTTGCTGCAGCAGCTGATATTGAGGTTTTAGAGGCTGTAAAGGAATCTTTAGAATTAGGAATTGCAGATTTTATTTTAGTAGGAAATGAAAATGAAATTAAAGAAATTGCTAATGAAATTGAACTAGATCTTAACAAAGTTGTATTAAAAAATGAAGAAAATGACGCATTAGCTTCTGAAATAGCTGTAAAAGAAGTAAGTAGTGGGAACGCACATTTGCTAATGAAGGGTCTAGTTAGTACATCAGTAATTTTAAGAGCGGTACTTAATAAAGAATATGGATTAAGGACAGGAAAGTTATTAAGTCATCTAGCAATATTAGAGGCAAAAAAATATAACAGATTAATCTTAATGACAGATGGTGGTATGAATATAAATCCTGACTTAGAGCAAAAAGTGAAGCTAATTGATAATGCAGTTGAAGTGGCTAATAAAGTATTAAATATTGATTTGCCAAAAGTGGCACCTCTTTGTGCAGTTGAGAAAGTTAACCCTAGTATGCAAGCTACTTTAGATGCTGCTACATTAACAGTAATGAATCAAAGAGGACAGATTAAGGGCTGTATAATCGATGGGCCTTTAAATCTTAACGGCGCTGTTTCACAAAAAGCTGCTGATATGATGGGATTAGATAACCCAGTGGCAGGAGATGCAGATATTTATTTAGTGCCATATATTGAAGTTGGTAATGTTATGTATAAAACTATGGTGTACTTTGGAGACGCTAGATGTGCTGGTATTGTAGCTGGTGCTAAAGTTCCTATAGTATTAACTTCAAGAGCAGATTCGCATGATGCAAAAGTTAATTCAATAGCATCAGCTGTATTAATGGCCTAGGGGACTAAAATGCAAATATTAGCAATTAACCCAGGTTCAACTTCAACTAAATTCAGCATATTTAATAATGACAAAGAGCTCTTTGAGGTTGTGATTAGACACAGTAGCGAAGACTTAGCACAATATAATAATATAATTGAGCAAAATGAGTTTCGTTTTAAACTGATAAGGGAAGAAATTCTAGCAAAGGGTTATGAACTAAATTCTCTTGATGCAGTTGTAGGACGTGGTGGCTTGCTCCATCCACTTGAAGGTGGTACTTACTTAGTGAACCAAGATATGATTGATGATTTAAAAAGTGGCAATTATGGTGAGCATGCTTCTAACTTAGGTGGCTTAATCGCAGACCAGTTTGCCAAAGAACTAGGTGTTCCAGCATATATTGTAGATCCAGTTGTTGTGGATGAAATGGAAAGTATTGCTAAAATCAGCGGACATCCACTCTTTGAAAGAAAGAGTATCTTACATGCTTTAAATCAAAAAGCTGTTGCAAGATTAGCAGCTGAAAAATTAGGCAAAAGATATAGAGAGACAAATATGATTGTTGTTCATTTAGGTGGTGGTATCTCTATTGGACTACACGCTAAAGGTAAGGTTATAGATGTTAACAATGCTTTAGACGGTGAGGGACCATTTACACCTGAAAGAAGTGGGAGTTTACCAGCTGGAGGTTTAGTAGATTTATGTTTTTCAGGAGATTATACTCATGAAGACATTAAAAAACTTATTAAAGGTCAAGGTGGTCTAGTTGCTTATCTTGGTACTAATGATGGTAGAGATATAGTGAAAATGATAGATTCTGGAGATATTAAGGCATTATCTATATATAAAGCTATGGCTTATCAAATAGGAAAAGAAATTGGAGCATTAGCAGCAGCTGCTGGAGGAGAAGTTGATGCTATAGTGATTTCGGGAGGCCTAGCTTATGATAAAGACTATTTAATGCCTTGGATTTCTGAAATGGTTTCTTCTATAGCTCCAATCATAGTATTTCCAGGAGAAAAAGAGATGCAAGCTTTAGCTGCAGGGGCATTAAGAGTTCTAAAGGAAGAAGAAGGAGTTAAACATTATAAAAAGTAATAATACACTAGATTTTTCTCCTGTCACTATTATTTGTGGTGGTTATGGCAGTGGAAAATCAGAAATTTCAGTAAACTATGTTCTAAATGCAAAGAAGAAATATGACAAAATATCTATTGTAGACTTAGATGTAGTAAATCCATACTTTAGATCTAGAGAAGCTCATGAAATATTTACAAAAGAAGGAATAGAGTTAATTGCACCAGAAGGCGAGTTGAGATCATCAGCTCTGCCTGCTTTACCTGCAAAAATCTATTCATCGTTAAAGAATAATGATATTATGACTCTAGTTGATTTAGGTGGGGACGAAACTGGTTCCAGAGCTTTAGCAAGATATGTAAATCATATACCTGATAATTACCAAATGTATATGGTTATAAATCCTGCGAGGCCTTATCAGGATACTGTAGAAAAAATACTACATTTAGCAGAAAAAATTGAATATACTTCAAGAAAGAATCTTACTGGTTTAATTAATAACACAAACTTATTACATGAAACCAACCTAAAATTCATAGAAGACAATTTTTCTCTAATTGAAGAGGTCTCAAATAAACTAAAAAAACCAATAATATATACAAGTGTTGACAATAGATTAATTGAAGATGAAGGTCTTCCAAAGATAAATAGTGAAATTTTTAAGTTGAACTTGCAATTATCTCCAACGTGGAGAAAATAAATAGGAGGTTGTAATATGGCTAAGAGAATATCATATCCTTTGTTTGATGAGGATAGATGCAAAGGGTGCGAATTATGTACTACAGTATGTCCAAAGGACATAGTTGTCATGAGTGATCGTATCAACTCAAAAGGATATTATGTAGCAACAGTAACGAATAAGAACGAATGTATAGGGTGTAAGTTCTGTGCACAAATTTGTCCTGATGTGGTTATAGAAATTCATCGTGAAGAGAGGGAGGAATAATAATGGCGAGAAAATTAATGAAGGGTAATGAAGCTATAGGTGAAGCAGCAATAAAAGCTGGTTGTCACTTGTTTTTTGGATACCCTATAACTCCACAAAACGAATTGCCTGAATATATGTCAAAAAGACTACCAGAAATTGGTGGGACTTTTGTACAAGCTGAGAGTGAAGTTGCAGCTATTAACATGGTATACGGTGCAGCTGGAACAGGATCAAGAGTAATGACTTCTTCTTCAAGCCCAGGTATTAGTCTTAAACAAGAAGGTATATCATATATAGCTGGTTCAGAATTGCCTTGTGTAATTGTTAATATTGTTCGTGGTGGACCAGGTTTAGGCGGAATCCAACCTGCACAATCTGATTACTTTCAATCTACTAAAGGTGGAGGACATGGAGATTATAAACTTATTGTATTAGCTCCTTCAACTGTCCAAGAAATGGTTGACTTAGTTCAAGAAGCATTTGATTTAGCAGATAAATATCGTAATCCAGTAATGATTTTAGGAGATGGCATGTTAGGTCAAATGATGGAGCCTGTTGAGTTTAAAGAGAGAGAAATAAAAAAGGTTGATCACTCAAGTTGGGCTACAGTTGGCATGGGTGATAGAGAAAAGCCTAATATAGTTAATTCTTTGTATTTAGACCCACAAGAGTTAGAGGATCATAATCATAAGTTGCAGAGAAAATATGATGAAATAACTGCTAACGAAATAAGATATGAAACTTATAATTGTGAAAATGCAGAAATTATCTTAATTGCTTATGGGACAACAGCAAGAATTGTTCAAGATGTTATTCCAATGGCAAAAGAAAAAGGGATAAAATTGGGTCTAATCAAACCAATTACTTTATGGCCTTTCCCATATGATGTCTTTAATGATTATGTTGATTCAACAAAAGCATTCTTATCTGTTGAAATGAGTATGGGTCAAATGGTTGAGGATGTTAAACTAGCTGTTAATGGGAAAAAACCTGTTCACTTCTATGGAAGATCAGGTGGTATGATACCAACCCCAGAAGGAATACTTGAAAATGTAATAGAAGTTTTAGGAGGGCTGGAATAATTGCTGTATTATTTAAAAGACCAGAAGCATTAGTAGACATAAATACTCACTATTGTCCAGGGTGTACTCATGGTATTATTCATCGATTAGTTGCTGAAGCTATAGATGAGTTAGAAATTAGAGAAAAAACTATTGGAATTGCACCTGTAGGTTGCTCAGTATTTGCATATAAGTACTTCAACGTTGATATGCAAGAAGCAGCTCACGGTAGAGCACCAGCTGTTGCAACGGGTATCAAAAGAGCCATTCCAGAAAGTATTGTCTTCACTTATCAAGGAGATGGAGACTTGGCTTCTATTGGTACAGCAGAAATAATCCACGCAGCAGCCAGAAATGAAAATATGACTGTAATCTTTGTAAACAATGCAATCTATGGTATGACTGGCGGTCAAATGGCTCCAACTACATTACCTAATCAAAGAACGACTACATCTCCACGTGGACGAGACGTTTCATCAGCAGGTAATCCACTTAAAATGGCAGAAATGTTAGCTACTATTGATGGACCTGCATATATTGAAAGAACTACTGTTCATAATATTAAAGGTATAAGCCGTACAAAAAAAGCTATCCAGAAAGCTTTTCAAAATCAAGTAGATAAAAAAGGGTTTAGCTTAGTAGAGATTCTATCTACTTGTCCTACAAACTGGGGTATGACACCAGTAGAGAGCTTGAGCTGGTTAGAAGATAATATGATGGAGTATTTCCCACTTGGCGTATATAAAGACATTGAGGAGGAAAAGTAAATGAAACATGAAGTAATTATTGCTGGTTTTGGTGGACAAGGAGTAATGCTGATGGGACAATTATTAGCATACTCATCAATGCTAGAAGATAAGAATGTTTCTTGGCTTCCTTCTTATGGACCTGAGATGCGTGGTGGAACAGCAAATTGTATGGTAATAGTATCAGATAGACAAGTAGCTTCTCCACTTATTACTGCACCAAGCGCACTTGTGGCTATGAACTTGCCATCACTAACAAAATTTGCTGATAGCGTAAAAGACGGCGGAGTAGTTCTATATAACAGCTCATTGATAGATGAAGAATATCAAAGAGATGGTATTACCTCAATAGGATTGCCTTTTAATGACCTAGCAGTAGAGTTAGGAAATGCGAGGGTTGCTAATATAGTTGCTTTAGGTAGTTTATTATCAGCTACTGATATTTGTGATAAAGACTCAGTAATTGACTCAATTAAGAGCGTTTTACCAGAAAGACATCATCATTTATTACCATTAAATGAAAAAGCTTTAGAAAAAGGCTTGTCATTGGTCAATTAGATAATCAAAGAGTTAGTGTATTTATGATATGCTAGCTCTTTTTTATATTATTTAAAAAACTTAAGTATGCTTACTAACAATATAGTAAAATGATGGTATAATTAAGTCAGACTTTGCTTAATTGCACAAGACAATGGAAAGTAAATTTGATGAATGGAGTGAAATAATGAGAAGAACAAAAATAGTAGGCACTTTAGGTCCAGCTACTGACAATCTAGAAATCTTAGAAAAAATAGTTGAAAATGGCATGGATGTAGCAAGGTTTAATTTCAGCCATGGCGAATATTCTGAACATGAAAGACGACTTAATGAATTACGAAAGATTATAAATGAAAAGAAGACAAGGGTTGCCACAATGATGGACACTAGGGGGCCAGAAATACGCCTAGGATTAATTAAGAATGGTAAGGATAGTATATGCACAGGCAATGAAATTATTTTGACTACGGAAGAAATAATTGGAGACAGGGACAAAGCACATGTTAACTATACAGACTTACCGAAATATTTAGAACAAGGTAATATAATTTATTTAGATGATGGAAATATAACTTTAGAGGTTAAAGAGATTAAAGGAAATGAGATTGTTTGCTTTATCAGTGATGGTGGGGAAATAAGTGATAGAAAGAAAGTTACTATACCAGATGTTAAAACTGGATTACCTGCTGTAACTGAAAAAGATGTTGAGGACATCAAGTTTGGCATAAAGCATCATTTTGATTACTTAGCAGCATCTTTTGTAAGATCAGCTGAACATGTTTTAGAGATTAGGAAAATTTTAGATGAGTATAGATCAAGTATGAAAATAATTTCTAAAATTGAGAATAGAGAAGGTTTAGACAACATAGAAGAAATCATAAATGTTTCTGATGGAATTATGGTTGCTAGAGGCGATTTAGGTGTAGAAATACCTCAAGAGGAAGTGCCTTTAAGACAGAAAGATATGATTAAAAAGTGTAGAGAAGCAGGGAAGCCTGTTATTATAGCAACTCAAATGTTAGATTCTATGATGCGTAATCCGCGCCCAACAAGAGCAGAATCTAGTGATGTAGCAAATGCTATTTTTGAAGGTGCTGATGCTATTATGCTTTCTGGTGAAACAGCAGTTGGTAATTATCCTGTTGAATCAGTTAAAACTATGGCCAAAATAGCTAATACAACAGAAGGTGGCATTAAATATCCACTACCAAGCGCTTTCTTGTATGAAAAAGATATTACGATTAATGATGCAATTGGACAAACTGTATGTAGTATGGCTGAGTCATTAGGAGTGAAAGCAATTGTAGCTCCTACTCAATCAGGTTATACAGCTAAGAAGATTGCAAAATATAGACCTTCAGTTCCTATTATTGCTATAACTCCTGATGCTCAAGTCATTGATGAGTTAAAACTGATTTGGGGAGTTTTGCCAATTCTGGGTACGCAATTGGATACAACAGACGAAGTTTTAGAAGATGCTGTAAATAGAGCACTAAATACAGATTTTGTTAAAGAAGGAGATCTAGTTATCTTGACTGCAGGAGTACCAGTTGCTATGCCTGGTGGAACTAATTTAATTAAAGTACACACAATAGGTAAAGTTATAGCACAAGGTCTGGGAATAAGTGATAAATCTGTAACTGCACAAGCTGTTATAGTTAAAGAAAATGCTGATCTACTGGATGTTAAACCTAATTCAATTGTTATTTGCCATCAATCTGATGCAAGTTACGTAAATGCTTTAGCTCAGTCAGCTGGAGTTATAACAGAAACTGGTGGATTGAGTTCTCATGCTGCAATTGTAGGTATAAACTTTGGTAAACCTGTAATTGTCAACGTGCCTAATATTACTAAGCTTGTAAAAAGTGGTGATTTAATAACAATGGATTGTGAAAGAGGACTAATTTATTCAGGAAGGGCAACAATACTTTAGACTTAACAACGAGGTGAAGAAGATGCATAAAAAAGTACTCTTAATTTTCGGTGGTAAATCAGCTGAACATGAAATCTCTATAGCTTCAGCAACATCTATTTTTAAGAATATAGACAGAGAGAAGTATAAAATAGGAACAATTGGTGTTACTAAGAAAGGTCTTTTTGTAGAAAATATTGACCCAACTTTGTTAAAACCTGTACAAGAAGAAATAACGTTAGAGTCTAGTAAGTTAGGCTCTAACTCATCTTATTTTATGGAAGAACATTGGATTAGGTTAATTGAAGAAGCAGATGTGATATTTCCTTTAATGCATGGACCTGGCGGAGAAGATGGAAACATTCAAGGCCTATTAGAATCACTCAATAAGAAATACGTTGGTAGCAAAGTAGCAAGCTCAGCTATATGTATGGACAAAACATTGACTAAGATTATTCTAGAAAAAGCTAATCTTTCTAATGTTCCATATATAATACTAAACAAAAATAAAATTGATGATAAAACTAATGAGAAGATATTAGCATTAGGATTGCCTATATTCGTCAAACCAGCTAATTTAGGTTCGTCAATAGGTATAACCAAAGTTAAAGAAGAAAAAGATTTAGAAGCAGCTCTTAGTTTAGCTTTTAAGTATGATGAGAAAGTCTTAGTGGAGAAAGCAGTTAAAGGTAGAGAACTAGAAATTAGTGTTTTAGGAAACAACAATTTAAGGACTTCTTTACCTGGAGAAATTATCCCTAATGCTGAGTATTATGATTATGAAGCAAAATATATTACTGGTAATGCAGAGCTAATCGTCCCAGCACAATTAGATGAAAAAATTGTAGAACAAATAAAAATTGTTGCAATAAAAGCTTATCAGGAACTGGGTTGTAAAGGACTAGCAAGAGTTGATTTCTTTTTAGAAGAAAAAACTAATAAGCTTTATATTAATGAAGTTAATACTATTCCTGGTTTTACAAAAATTAGTATGTATCCAAGACTATTTCTTCATGAGGGTATGACTTATCAGGAGTTGATTTCAGAATTAATTTACTTAGCTGAAATAGATGAGGATGAAAAAAATGTATAAAAGATTATTTTTAGTGATTTTAGATAGTGTGGGGCTTGAAGAAGCAAGTGATGCTAAATTGTTTGGGGATGTAGGAGCCAGCACTTTAGGAAATCTTTATAAAATTACAGATATAAAACTTCCTAATCTAGAGAAGTATGGTCTTTTACATTTATTAGGTAGGAGCAAAGAGGTAGATACAGCTTTTTACGGGAAGATGATTCCTGAAAGTCCAGGTAAAGACACTATTGCTGGACATTGGGAGATGATGGGTAGCTTGATTGATTATCCGCTACCAACATACCCTGATGGATTTCCAGGTGAAATAGTGAAAAATTTAGAAGATTCATTTGGAACTAAAGTTCTTGGAAATATCGCAGCTTCTGGCACTGAGATAATTAAGAACCTGGGGCAGCAACATATTCATACTGGAAAACCAATAATATATACCTCTGCCGATAGCGTTTTGCAAATAGCAGCACATGAAAGCATAATTTCTATTGAGAAGCTTTATGATATGTGTAAGAAAGCTAGAAGAATTATGGATGGAGAGCATAAGGTAGGGAGAATCATTGCGAGACCCTTTATTGGTGACTTTCCCAATTTTATTAGATCTTCTAATAGAAAAGATTATGCATTAGAACCAAAAAAAAATACTGTCTTGGATATATTAAAAGAAAATAATATTTCTGTTTATGGCATTGGAAAGATTTCCGATGTTTTTGCTAGTAGAGGAATAACAAAATCAAGAAAGACTAAAGATAATAAAGATGGTTTGAAAAAAACTTTAGAAGCCATAAAATCAGAGCCAGCTAACTCATTTATATTTGTGAACTTAAATGATTTTGATTCTAAATATGGTCATAGAAGAGATGTTCTGGGCTATCAGAAAGCATTAGAGGAGTTTGATAGTTTCTTGCCACATCTTCTGAGAAATTTAAAAGAAGATGATTTGCTTGTTTTAACTGCTGATCATGGGAATGATCCAACTTTTAAAGGAACAGATCATACAAGGGAAAATGTCCCTATTATTATATTTAATTCTAAAGAGAAAGGTTTCTTCAATCAGATTATGTTTAAAGACTTGGGTGCTACAGTACTAAGCTTTTTCAATATAAATCCTAAGCTTGGAGAATCAATACTTAGTGGTGAATAGTAATGAAAATGTATGATTTGATAACTAAAAAAAAGCTGGGACAAGTTCTTAGTAAAGATGAAATTGAGTTTATGGTGCAAGGATATAGCGATAATGAGATACCAGATTACCAGATGTCTGCTATGTTAATGGCTATATATTTTAAAGGAATGAATGAACAGGAAGCGACTGATCTAACTCTAGAAATGGTTAGTAGTGGTGAGGTATTGACTATAGATGATGATTATTTAGTTGATAAACATTCAACAGGAGGAGTTGCTGATACAACATCACTAATTGTAGTTCCAATTTTAGCAGCAGCTGGTTGTAAAGTTGCTAAAATGAGTGGAAGAGGATTAGGACATACAGGTGGAACTATTGACAAGCTAGAATCTTTTCATGGCTTTAATACTGAAATTAGTAATGAAAAGTTTCTTAAACAATTAGGTGAAATTGGTGTAGCAATAATAGGACAGACTAAAAACCTAGCACCAGTTGACAAGAAGATCTATGCTCTTAGAGATGTAACAGCTACTGTTAACTCTATACCGTTAATTGCCAGCTCAATTATGGCAAAGAAACTTGCTTCGGGTGCTAAGACTATTATTTTAGATGTTAAGTGTGGTAAAGGAGCCTTTATGAGCACGCTTGATGAAGCACGAGAGCTAGCTTATACTATGTTTAAAATCGGTAAGAGGGCAAATAGAAATATGGTTGCAATAATAAGTGACATGAATCATCCTTTGGGTATGGCTATTGGTAATACTTTAGAAGTAATAGATAGTATTAAAGTGCTAGATGGTAAGTATGTACCTCGACTATCTGAGTTATGTGAAACCATTGTTGTGAAAACTCTTGTAGCTTGTAAAAAAGCAAAGAATTATAATGAGGCAAAAGATATTTATCAAAATATATTAACTACCAAAAAAGGTTTAGATAAATTTAAAGAGTTAATCATTGCTCAAGGTGGAGATGGCTCGTATTTTGAAGATTTCAGCAAGTTTGACAAGGCTTTATTTGAGTCAAACATTTTAGCTGATAAATCTGGCTATATTGCTAATATAGATGCACTTAGTTTAGGTAAGGTTGCTATGGATTTAGGTGCTGGAAGAGTCAAGAAAGACGATGTTATTGACCTAGCTGCTGGAATAATATTAAAGTATCATATTAATGAAAAAGTTAAAAAAGGAGAAATTTTAGCAACACTATATTCCAATAGGACTATTGATAAAAGACTTATTGACAAAATGAAAGAGAGTATTTCTATCAGCAAATCCAAAAATAGTGAAGAATTAATCTATGAAATAATAAAGTAAGGAGTTATTATGAAATTTTTAACTTACAGGTACCAAAATGAAGCTAGTTATGGTGTTTTGTCAAAAGATGAGAATCATGTAATAGATATTAGTAATAAGCACCAGTCAGAAACATTGCTCGAATTAATAACCTCTGGAGAATTCTCTAAAGCTAAAATCGATAAAATAATTAATGATAATCATGATGGTATAGCACTTAATGAGATAATTATTTTAAGCCCTATAGAAAAACCTAGAAGGAATATAATATGTTTAGGTCTTAACTATTTAGATCATGCAAAAGAATCAGAGAGATTCAAGGGTAATAATTTTAATCTTCCTGATGCACCTGCTTATTTTTCAAAAATGGCTCATATCACTACTGGACACGATGGTACTATAGATTTAAATAAAGATTTAACAGAAATGCTTGACTACGAAGTAGAGCTTGCAATAATAATTGGCAAAGCAGGTAAGAACATACCTGCTGATGAAGCTCATAAGTATATATTTGGATATACAATACTTAATGATTTTACCGCTAGAGATTTACAACGAAAACATACCCAGTGGTTTAAGGGCAAAAGTTTAGATGGCTATACAGCACTAGGACCTGTAATATCACATATTTCAAACTTTTCATATCCCCCAAACTTATACTTGAGATCTTATGTGAATGGAGAGATACGTCAGGCTTCAAAAACAGAACATTTAATATATGATATGGATACTATTATAAGTGATTTTTCTAAAGGTGTTACTTTACTGCCAGGAGATATTATTGCTACAGGAACACCGGCTGGTGTTGGTATGGGCTTTGATCCACCTAAATTTCTTAGAAGTGGTGATGAGGTAGTCTGTGAGATCGAAGGAGTAGGGATGTTAAGAAACTTAGTAAAGTAGTTAATCTAAGGAGTGAGATTTATGACTAATGAAATCATCTTGACCTTAGGGATTCTTGTTTTTACTGCCTTTATGTTTATAACTGAGATAGTCAGAATTGATGTAGCTGCTATGATTACATTATTACTTTTAGGGTGGTTTAATTTAGTTGCGATTGAAGAGCTCTTTAGTGGGTTTTCTTCTAATGCAGTAATATCTATGATGGCTGTTATGGTTTTAGGTAAAGGGATTTCTAAAACTGGGGCAATGGATGGCTTTGCTAAATTTATCATTGCAAAGGCAAAGTCAAGTAAAGAGAAGTTAATTTTGCTGCTCTCTTTTGCTGTTGGCATAATGTCTGGCTTTGTTCAGAACATAGGAGCAGCATCATTGTTTCTCCCAAGTATGATTGAAATAGCTAGGGAGAAAAAGTTATCACCTTCACAAATAATAATGCCAATTGGATTTTGTGCAATTATTGGAGGAACTTTAACAATGATAGGCTCTGGTCCTTTACTTATCGCTAATGACCTACTTTTAGGTCAAGGGTATGAACCCTTCTTTATTTTTGCAGTAACCCCAATTGGTCTATCCGTATTAATCGTTGTTGCGTTTACATTTTATTTTTTTGGCAACAAATTTTTACCTGAGAAGAGTGTATCAAGCAAGATAGAGGAAGACTATCAAAAGAAACTGGTAGAGTTTTATCAAATAGAACGAAATATAGCAAATTTTGTAGTTTCTGAAAATAGTGAGCTAATCGGGAAGACGATTGAGGAAGCAAATTTTTGGGTTGGTAAATCTTTACATGTCATAGCTCTCTCTGACGATGATGGCATAAATTACATACCATGGAGAGAGAAAGTAATAAAGAAGAATCAAATAATTACCTTAATGGGCGATAGCAATGAAATCAAAGGTTTTGCAGAGAAGAATGATTTAAAAAGCATAGATAAAGATATTTTCCCGACTGACTCTGAAGTTGGTTTTGTGGAGGTTATGATATCTTCTAGATCAAACTTGGTAGATAAGACTATAAAAGAATACAACTTAAGAAAGACACATGGTCTTGAACCTATTGTTATGGTGTCAAACCAAGAAGTCATTAGTGATGACATGTCAAATATCCCTATAAAACAGGGAGATACCATAATTTTATATGGACATTTAGAAAAGATTAATCAATTGAGAACAAATGATGATTTTATTGTTGCAACCCCCATAGATTATACATTTAAAGATAGAGCTAACTCTAAAAGGGCAATTTTTAGTTTTGGTTTGTCTTTGCTGCTAGTATTACTAGGCTTTAGTATCTCATTATCTTTTGTAACAGGCGCACTTCTACTTGTAATCTCACAAACTATTAGTGTAAAAGAGCTCTATGAAGCAATAGAGTGGAAAGTTGTATTTTTAGTAGCAGCTTTGATGCCTTTAGGGATAGCAATGGAGAACTCTGGAACAGCTAGCTACTTGGCTAACTCAATATTTGGTTTTGTAGTAGGTTCTCCATCAGCAATTATATTCTTAATGATTGCTATTCTGTCTGCTTTTTTCTCCTTATTCATGTCAAACGTAGGAGCTGTAGTAGTGCTAGCCCCAATGATTTTAAGTATCAGTAACTTAACAGGAATAGACTATCGATATGCTTTATTATTGGCAGCAGTTTCTACTGCAAACTCATTTATTTTACCTACTCATCAGGTAAATGCCTTATTAATGGGAGCAGGAGGATACTCTATAAAAGATTATCTCAAATCAGGGGGATTAACTTCGATAATCTTCTTAATAGTAACAGTATCTATATTTTCAATTGTTATTTAGATATATTTTAGATTATTTATAACAAGTAACTGGTTAGCTTCCTTTATTTGAAATAAAAATCCTGATGTGATAATATATAAGTGTTGCATAATATATTTATGAAAGGAGATTTTTATGACAACACGCAAAGAAAAGAAACAAAACGTTATAGAGGTACTAAATAAAGCTATTTCTATGGAGTTACAAGCTATACATCAGTACATGTATCAGCATTTCCAATTAGATGATATGGATTATGGTGAGCTAGCAGCGAACCTAAAACTAATCGCTATCGATGAAATGCGTCATGCAGAAGATTTCTCAGAAAGAGTAAAAGAACTAGGTGGAGATCCTACAACAGATTTGGCTGGCCCAGTAACAAAAGGGCAAACTTGTGAAGAGATTTTTGAGTTTAATGCTAATGAAGAAGACGGTGCTATGGAAGCATATAATGGTTTCTTGAAAGTTTGTTATGACAATGGTGATAGTACAACTGCTAAACTATTTGAAATGATAATTGAACATGAGCAAGACCACTTTAATTATTTTGACAATGTTTTAGGACATATTCAAAGACTTGGAGATGCTTATCTTTCAAGAATCGCTGGTTCTTCAGCAGATACTGGACCTAGTAAAGGATATTCATACGCTGAGTAAAAAAAATCCGAGCGAAAGCTCGGTTTTTTGTTTTTTAATAAGGATTAGTGTTATCTGATTTGCAGTATCAAGTTCTAAGGTATATAATGTACCTTAGAATTTGTTGAGTTATGAGGTGAGAACTTGAATATTATAAATAGATTAACTAATCCAGATTTAATATTTTTAATACCAGCAATTATAGTTGGAATTACAGTACATGAGTTTTCTCATGCATTTGCGTCAGTAAAACTAGGTGATCCTACACCTAGATTCCAAAATAGATTAACACTTAATCCAATTTCTCATATTGACCCGATGGGTTTGATAGCTTTATTATTATTTGGCTTTGGTTGGGGACGACCTGTTCAAATTAACCCAAGCTTTTATAAAAATGGAAAGAGAGATCGAATTATAGTCTCTTTAGCAGGGCCATTTTCTAATATATTAGTAATTGTTTTAACAGCAGTAATTATGAGATTCACTATTCCATTTTTATCTCAGCCATTGGTCAAATTAGGCTTTTATATGATGAACATAAATGCTGTTTTATGTGTGTTTAATCTATTACCTATACCACCATTGGATGGCTCGAAAGTGTTGCTAGAAATACTACCACTAAGCAATAAACACGAGCTATATTATAAAATGCAGCGTTATTCTATGATTATTTTTTTACTGTTTATTTTTACTGGATTAGCCGCAACAATCCTTGGTCCAGCAATAAGTAGGATTATGAACATTGCTATAAGATTTATTTGGTGATTGTATGCTTGAAGTTAATATTAGAGACTATCAAGGTCCTTTAGATGTTTTGCTTGATTTAATAAGAAAAAAGAGACTAGACATTACGATGATTTCATTAGCAGAAGTAACTAACGATTTTGTAAGTTACTTCAATTCAAAAGATTTAGCTTTGGAAGAAACAACAGAATTTTTAGAGATAGTAACCATCTTATTAAGAATAAAACAAAAAGCTCTATTCCCAAATGAAGAAGATGATTATGATGATAATGAAATAATTCTGCTAGAAAAGCTTTTTGCCAAGCAGTATTACTCAATATTAGCTGATATTTTAGATCAGTGGCAAGTTAACTCAAGTGGATATTTTACCAAAGGAGTTCAACCAGCTTTTGAAGAAATAATAGTTGACCCAAAAGAACATTTAGAAGATATTAATTTGCTAAAACTTTCAGTAGCATTTAAGTACTTACTGGATAGTAAAACTGAAGCTCCTAAATATAATATAGAAAGATATGATATTACTGTAAGCCAGCAAATAGATTGGCTTACCAATAAAGTAAATGGAGTTAAAATGAGATTAAGCGAAATAATTGGTAATATGCCAAATAAGTATAGTGCTGTGGTGACTTTTTTGGCTATTTTAGAGTGCATAAAGCAAGGAATTATTAATATTATTGAGCTTGAGGATCATGACTATATGATAACTGGATGTAAGGAAGTGGTAGATATTGAGAGAATATGAAGATTTACCTTCGGTAGTAGAGGCTTTAATATTTGCTTCGGATGATCCTATTAAGGCAAATACTATTTCAAATTTATTAGAAATTGAAGTTAAGATTGTTGAAGATGCTATATTGGAACTTATAAAAAGGTATCAAAGCAATGGGGCTATTGAGTTAAGAACTATGGAAGATGGTTATGTTTTGGTTGTTAAGCAGCAATACAATGACTATATAAAAATGCTTAAGCCAACTAGAGCAAGTGTTCTATCAAGAGCAGCTTTGGAAGTCTTATCAATTATTGCCTTTAAACAGCCAGTAACAAAAGTTGAGATAAATGAACTAAGAGGTGTTAATAGTGATAGTGTAGTCAACCTATTACTATCAAAAGGTCTAATAGAAGTAGTTGGTAGAGTAGAAACAATTGGTAGACCAATTCTTTATGGAACAACAAAAGAGTTTTTAGAGTATTTTGGTCTAGATAACATAGAGGAACTTCCAAAACCCGAGGACATTAAACTGTAGAATAGGTGTTAGCATCTATAAATAAAGTATTTGAAAGGAGTTTTTTAATGAATTTTGAGAAGAAACTTAACGAAATGGGTATTGAACTAACTGAACCAGGTAAGCCAGTAGCATCATATGTACCAGCTGTAC
>PWPR01000029.1 GCA_003557085.1 Clostridia bacterium
AAGTTAACTACCAAGACTCCACACCCTATATCTACCCCAACGATATTAGGCACTACTCTATTTAATAGCTTTGAAGTAAAGCCAATAACACACCCTGCACCTGCATGCACGTCAGGCATAATTCTTAAATTGGATCCTTTAAATGCTTTTTGGTCTAGGTATTGTTTAATTTGATTTAGCGCACTGCTTTCTAGCTCATTAGTATAGCAAATTGCTTGATCATGTTTCCCACTAACTTTGAGCATTTCTTAACAACCTCCATTATACTTAATACTTATATTATATCGTGTTAAAGCAAAAATGTCCTCTTTTAGAGAACATTTATCTTTATGCTTTTTTCTGCATAATTTTAAGTATAGCTCTATCAGTATCTAGCATACCTGGCTTACTTAATAATCCTAAGTTTTCAATACTTTCTTCAGCATTTTTTCCAACTATTCCGTTGGACTCAGTTACTTCAAGTCCTGCGAGTACCATGTAAACATGTCTCATAGCAGTGCCAACTCCTGAGGCCACCTTCAGTGCACAGCCTGGCTTTGCTCCATCACATATTGCTCCTGTTATATCTGCAGCCATACTTTGTATGACTTGATTAACATGAGATTTTTTGCCATGCTTGAGAAATATTATCCCACTAGCAGCACCAATTGGTGCTGCAATAGTACAAGCACACAAAGCTGATAATAGACCTATTGAACTCTTAACCATAATTGTAAGGGCTTGTGATATGGCTAATGCTTTAAGCATTGGCAAATCATATATCCCCATTTCTCTAGCTGCAATGTAAACAGGCAAGGTTGCTACAATTCCTTGATTACCACTACCATTAGTAGTCATCACAGGTATAGCATATCCTCTCATTCTAGCGTCAGAAGCAGCTGCTGTATACATTACTGCTTGATTAGTTAAGTCACTGCAAATTAATCCCTTATCCATCTGCTTTTTTAGCTTTGCACCAACACCCAAGCCAGCATTCTCTTTTAAGCCCTCAAGGGCAACTTGATAATTCATTTCTGCACCTTTGAGTAAGAATTCAAGCTCTTCTTCCTCATAGGAATCTATAGTGTCAAGAATTTCTTTTATAGTGTGGCTAAAGACAAAAGTCTTAAGGGTATTGTCATCTTCTTCAATGCTAGCTTCTTTTTCAAGTAAGATTTCTTCGTCTTTTTTTATCATAATAAAGGTGTCGTGTTCTCCATAAAGAATTGCCTCACCATGGACTGATTCTCCATATGCAGTAGCATGAATCCTTAATTGTCCTAGTTCACCTTCTATTCCTATTTTCACTGTTTCATCACTTAAGAACTGCTTCATTCGCTTTACATCTTCTTCAGTAACATCACGTAAAACTTCAAGTCCGTAAGAACTGTTACCAGCTATTGTACCAATTGCTGCTGCAACATTTAATCCTATCATTTCAGTCTTTGGAACATATACTCCAAGTCCATTTTTAAACACATTAGGGTCAACATTTACTTCTATTTTTACAACATTTTCCCCAGCTTCTCTAACTATTTCGCTTGCCCTAGCTGCTGCTAAAGCTACTGCTATAGGTTCTGTACATCCCATTGCAGGTCTTACTTCTTTTTTCATTAGTTCTAATAAAGCATCTTTTAATTTCATTGCAATCTCCACCCTTTTAGCCATATGCTCTATAATTATATCACATAGAGTTATTAAACCACATAAATAAGAAAAATCCCAGCATTTTTGCTGGGATAATTACTTATAATAGTGGTTTTACTACTTCGATTAGTTCTGGATATGCAATTCCTAGTTTTTCTAAAGTTTCTATTTTTGGCACTGCATTATTATTCCAGCCTCTTCTTTCATAAACAGCATCACAAAGCTTTTGATAATTACTTTCTCTAATCTCTCTCATCATTTCTAACTTCTCTTTAGTAGAGAGACCTTCTATATCTTTGCCATGCTCATCAGTAAGTTGATTATCGTAACGCTCAACCCTTGACTCATACTCTTCTACTGTAGCAGGACCAATCGCTCTGTAAGGTGGCTGATCATGCTCTCTTGAGCCAAAGCCACAGCGGAAATTAAATATTCTTTGTAGATTATAAACTCTTGCTGATTGCTCTATCATTTGGTCTAAATCAATCTTTTTGCCAGTTACTCCGTAAAATAGTTCTAGGTAGTTATTGATATGCTCTATAATTAGAGATGGTTGCTCTGTCTCAGCATTATCTTCTGGCTTGATATCATTCCAAGGCAACTTACATAAGCCTACTAAACTAAACCAAGTTCTAAAGAGTGGGAAGAAATATAGAGCTTCTGCCTTGTCTTCAAATGTTGGCCATAATTTATGAATCATATCATCAAAAATTAACCAAGCTTCGTCATGTTGAGCTCCCTTATTTGTCAAGTTATAACCACCTTGCTGGGCAATTGATTCTTTTGACATATAAAGAGAATACTCTAATCCTTTACATTCCATAGCAGCATCAACAATTAGCTGTCTTTGTTCTTCATCGTATCCGCCAACTTCGTTAAGAAGCCAGTTTTTAACATATCTAACTCCTAGACCAGCTATCTTTCCAAAACCCTCACCATGTGCAACTTGGTGTAAAAGCTCCATAGCAGCGTCAGTGTTGCCAAATGTTAGCTCCAGTCCACCTGTCATCTCTTTAGTAATAATTCCTTCTTCATACATGTCCATTACATATGCTGTACCTGTACCAAATGAAATGGTGTCAATACCATATGTATCACAGTAGAAATTATTCTCTATAATATAGTCTGGGTCAAAAATTCCACAGCAAGAACCAACTCCAGCAATTGTCTCATACTCAGGACCATCAACTATTACTTTCTGTCCTTTATATGGGCCAGTAGTAAGTTCAAATCCTTCTACTACCTTGGCACATGCTAAGGTGCAACCAAACCAGCAGCCATCACAATCAGATAATTCGAATTTGCCTTTATACACTTCTTGACCAATTTTATGAGCATCTTCATGTCCACCATATTTAAAATTATTAACTGGTAACAAATCAAACTCACTCATAATCTCAGTTAAATAAGATGTTCCACCTTTTCTCATTTGATTTTGAACATCATCAAACTGATTGATCTCCCTATGAACCTTAACTCCAGCATCTTGCAAAATACCTAAGTCATGTGGATTGTTAGTGTCTCCCTTAAGACCTTCATACTTAACTATTAAAGCTTTGATTCTTTTGTCACGGAAAACTGTACCAATTCCTCCACGTCCCGCTTGCTTTAGCCTAACCTTGCCTCTGCGAGGGTCATAGAATGAAAAATTAAGCATACCCCATTTAGAATTCTCAGCTCCTGTACCAGTAGAAACTACTGAAATAAATTCTTTATCTCTTTCTTCTAGAGCATACATATCCGTTAGGATCTCAGCTAAAATATGACTATCCAGGGGCTCTTTTGGAGCTGTATCAATACTTACAGTCCCCTTATTTCCATCTATAAATACAACGACATCTTCACTAGCTTTACCCTTAAGTTTTAATGCATCAAAGCCAGCAAACTTCAGATATGGCCCAAAATATCCGCCAACATTTGAATCTATTGGGGCATGTGTAAGTGGTGAAATCGTAACAACATAAGATTTCCCTGCTCCTGGGTATTGAGTTATGCCCGCAATTGGTCCAGCAGATATAACTATCTCATTATCTTCAGTATTCCATTTGGTATTCTTATCTGTTCCTTGGAACAAATAGTACATCCCATAACCTCGACCACCAACAAACTTATCTTTAACTTCTGGATCTACTTGTATCTCGCTAACTTGATTATCTGATACATCAACATGCAAAATTCTGTCAGTATACCCTTTATCTATTTTTCCTAGCTCATAATTGTATGCACATAAGTTTTTATGAGCATCTTTCATTTTTTTTATATCCATTAGCATCCTCCCCTACTTCTCTATCCATATAGCACCAGTAGGACACTTGCTTGAACAAATACCACAGGCTATACATTTAAAAGGCTCTGTTTGATCTCTATGATAGTGCATTGCAAAATAATCACAGAATCCAACACAAGACAAGCATCCTATACAAGCTTTCTTGTCAATTACTACTACTCCATTTTTATTTCTTGAAATAGCACTCGTTGGACAAACACTTATGCAACCACCACATTGATTACATACTGTAATCTTTGGATTACTTTCTCCCTCTTCAATCCTAATTACAGACTTATTACGATCATCAACTTTAAAAAATGCCTCTGAACAAGCACTCTCACAAATCCCACATGCAGTACATTTAGTTTCATCATACTTTAGTATACGCAAATTCTGCACCTCCTAAGCTTTCTTCCGCTTCTGCCACTTATATATTTTAATATATAAACATAAACTAATAAAGCATTAACAGTTTTCTGGCGATAAAAATTTCGGCCAAACCCTATAATTTGTCTCTTTCTCATAAGCATATGCAATTTTAATTAATTCTTTCTCACTAAAAGCTTTGCCCACAAAAGTTATGCCAAATGGCCTATTATCCTCACTCACCCCACTAGGGACAGTAATTGCTGGAAATCCTGCACTTGCTGCAAAATATGATCCATAATTTCCTGGGACAATTAGTGCATCAAGGTCATGCTCTTCTAACAAGTTACTCAGCCCATCACGGCAAACTCTCAAGTCTCTCAACTTTGCATCAATATAAGCAGGGTCACAAAAAGTGCCTTCCGTCTCTTCTGCAAGTAATAAGTGCTTTTGACCAAAGCGTAAAGTTTCTTTATTTCTAAAATTGAAATCTATAATATCTGTCAATGATTTCATAGTCTTATCTGTGTAGTTTTCTAAATATGTGTTTAGTGCTACTTTAAATTCATAATGAAGCGCACTAAAATCAATCTTATCTGAATCAGCTATTTCTAACCCATCAATAACCATGGCTCCAAACTCTTTACATTCTCCAATTGCTCTCTCCATCAGGCTTTCTCTTGCTGGGTCCAAGTTCTTAAAAGCTGATCTTAACACACCAAGCCTTTTTCCATTCAAAGTGGCTTTCTCGATATCCTCTAAATAGTTTAGTTCTGCGTAGTTAGCACCATATGTAATTTCATCTAGCTCATCATAACCTGCTATCTCTCTTAGCAGTATTGCCGCATCAATTACCGATTTTGCAATTGGTCCTGCAGTATCATGACTAGGTGCAATTGGTATAATACCTGCTCTTGAAACTAGTCCTAGCGTAGGCTTTATACCTACTAACATATTATTACAAGCAGGAGATAAGATACTGCCAAAAGTTTCTGTTCCAATTGCAATTGGCGCCATACCTGCTGCAACACCTGCTGCTGACCCTGAGCTAGAGCCACCAACATCAAAGCATCCCAGTCCATAAGGATTAAGTACTTGCCCACCTCTAGAACTATAGCCATTTGTCATATTCTCTGCCATAAAGTTAGCCCATTCTGTCATGTTTGCTTTTCCTAAAACAATAGCCCCACTTGCCTTTAACCTTTCTACAATATATGCGTCATATAAAGCATAGTTATTTGCTAAAGCTAATGACCCTGCACTCGTGTGAGTCATATCATTAGTTGATATATTGTCCTTAATCAAAACTGGTACTCCATGCAAGTAGCCTCTGGCATGGTCATTTTCTCTTTCTACATCTCTTGCTCTTGCTATTAGTAATGCTTCCGGATTAATTTCTAGCACAGCATTTACCTCTGGACCGTGCTTGTTCAACTTACTTATTTTATCTAAGAAATACTCCACTACTTTTACTGATGTAAGCTCTTTGTTTTCCAGTTTTTCATGTAGCTCCATAATGCTTAGTTCATGAATTTGCATTCTTTTAATCTCCCTTTATTATTAGATCTTCCATCTTAGTTAGTGGCTCATCTATTGCTAAGTGACCTGCTATAGTCTCTACAATCTCTCCACCTACATAAATCTGGACATAATCAATTTTATGAAAACTTGTTAAAGTATTTACTATTGCCCCAACTGTCATAAGCTCGCCTGTTGATCCACCAGGATGATTATCTACCAGTGCCTGTGAAAAATTTACCTTTACCAATTTGTTTTCCACTACGATTGGGCCTGTGTCAGGAAAAGGCAAAAGATGAGTCCCTGGTGGTAATGGGTTTGTCAATCCCTCTTCTACAGTGCCTCGCACCAAGTAACTTATAGCATGCGCATATAGCTCTGCTTCTGGCAAGTTATCTGCTTTATCAAACCCAATTAAACCTTCCCCATCACTACTAGGATAATATACTGTGTAGGTTAAGGGGTTAGGAGCTACTAACACCACATAAACTATTAGGAACAAAATAAGTGCTAAAATAAACCTTATTGCTTTACCAATCTTCAAAATCAAACCTCCTCACATACTAAAAACACCACTTCAAAGTGGTGTTAATTTTATTTATTCTGTTTTATCAAAGCTCTAACTTGGCCTATAGTGACTATTGTAAAGCCTAATATAGCCATGAAGAGCGATACACTAAATAGATTAAATCCTAAAACGAATAAGATAGCAATCCCACCACTGAGCATACTGGCAGTATATAAAATTCTTACTGCTTTCTTTTGGTCAAATCCCTTATCAATTAATCTATGATGTAAATGACCTCTATCGGCACAGAAAGGAGATTTGCCATTGCACAATCTTCTAACTATTGAAAAAGTACTTTCAAATATGGGTAAACTAAGAGCTAAAAACGGTACAACTATCGCTATAGTTGTAGCACTTTTCATCAGTCCCTCAACGCTCAAAGCTGCTAGCAAAAACCCTAGAGTCATTGCTCCAGTATCTCCCATAAAGATTTGTGCAGGATTAGAATTAAATCTAAGAAAAGCAAAGCATGCTGATGCTAATGCAATTAGCATCAAAGCTATTGGTAAATATCCTTGTTGAATAGCTACAATAATCAAAGTTG
>PWPR01000163.1 GCA_003557085.1 Clostridia bacterium
AACCAATACAACCTTTTTGTGTTACCTCTACATTTGACACATCATGTCTTGCAAGCTCACTCATAATTGCATTTATACTCTCTCTTGCACCTGCTGCTATACCACATGTACCCATATAAACACGAACTTGAGTACGATCAGCAGATTGACGCATTTCAAGGTCCTTTTTTGCTTTATCTCGAATTTTTTGTAAATCAGCTAGAGATTTCATTATCTATCTCCTCTCTTAATTTGATTTCATTTTCATTTACATAATCGTTAATCCAGCTAATAACACTAGAAGTACATAAAGGAAGATCACCCACATTTTCCTTAATTTCTCTTGTATCAAGAGTATACTTATGATTATCAACTTGATGTACAAAAACAACATCAATACTATCTTCATTGCATATTAAGCTAGTTACAGTAGTAGCTATGTCACCCAAAGGGGGTCTATCTATATGATCCCTTTCCATAACAACCCAAATTGTTGTGCCTTTTCCAGGCGAAGATTTTATTCTAAGCTCTCCATTTGCAGATTCTGCTGTTGCTGCAAACAAAGGTATTCCCATACCGACTTTTCTAGTGGTTCGTTCTGTCACAAATGGATCTAAAATTCTTTGTGCATACTCTTCACTCATGCCACACCCATCATCTTTAATCATCATCTCAAAGGTATTCTTTGCTGTAGATTCAAATATATTAATTTCAATAAGTGTTGACTTAGCCCTGAGAGAGTTTTCAGCTACATCTAATATGTGTAGTGATAATTCTTTCATTAATGATATTTGGCTAATATTTTTTGTACGTCTTCTTGTTTAACTCTACCGTAGACATCCTCACCAACAGTAACAAAAGGCGCTAAACTACAAGCTCCCACACAACGAGAAAACTTAAGAGTAAATAGACCGTCCTCTGTCGTTTCATTAATCTTAATATTGAGTATATGTTCAATTTCGTCTTGAACATCAACAGCACCCTTTACATAGCAAGCAGTTCCCATACACAGTTCAATAATGTATTTACCAGATGGTTCAGTATGGAAAAGTGAATAGAATGTTACTACCCCGTATACCTCAGCTACTGGTATATTTAACTTTTCAGCAACAATCTTTTGAACATTCTTTGGTAGGTAACCAAAAATATCTTGCACTTCGTGAAGTACTGGAATTAAAGAACCTTTTTGATTCTTATACTCTTCAATTATACTTTTAATTTTCTCATTATGCTCTGCAGTCATTTCAATTATCATTTTCTTACCTCCTCGCATTGTTTAACTACCAGCAACAACCCTAATTTAGTAAACTATCACCTCTTCATCAGTAAGTTTAACTTTTAACATATTAAGTATTTCCTCAACATCAAACCTCTCAACTTTCAAAGCTGTACTAGGACTACCATATATTGACTCTATATTATGTGCATCTGAATTAACAATGACATTATACTCAGAATAGATGTCTTTATACTTGTTATAGTTTACCCTTGATAGCTCAATGGTTTTGATATTAAGCTCCGGTGGTATAAAGCCTAGGATCGATGCTAAACCATTATACCTTCTCCTAATATGTGCTGGAATGGCTATACCATTCAATTTTCTTACTTGCTTAAAAACATCTTCCATACTTAAGCTAGTTGATTGGCTTAAAAGTGGCTTATACTCTATAACGCCACTTTCACTAAAATATAGTTGCCTACCAAAGAACTCCGGGATATTCTCCCTATCACCTAATGCATATTTTACTATATCGTTATATTCAAGGCAATCATCTAATGTACTAAAGAGAGAAAGGATATGAACTTCCTCCCTAGTTTCAACTTCTATCCCTGGAATCACTAATAAGCTTGTTCCTTTTGCCTCTTTCATAACTTCTCTTATATTCAGTGCAGAGTTATGATCTGTTATAGCTATGCAATCCAGTCCTCTACTAATTGCATTTTTTACTATTTCTTTAGGTGTATTTTTGACTGATGCACAAGCAGACAACGCAGTATGCACATGTAAGTCAACAGTTATATATTTACTCTTCATCATTATTTAGTAATTGATACAGTTTACCGCTTATATCAAAACTATCTAATTCTGTCTTAAACACAGCTACTTCCATTTCTTTAGCTTTCTTTAACATATCATTCGTTGCATAATGCTCACCAGTAATTATAACACCTGCTAAATCTTTTAGTAAAGCTACAGCAACTACATTCTGGTGGCCATGCAAAGTAATCCAAAGACGATCCTCTTTAGCATTTGCAATTACATCACTTAATAAGTCTGATGTATAAGCCCCTAAAACATTTAAGTCTTTATTATAATCACTAAGTGGCTTGAGATTGAGTAAATCAACTATTTTCTCTAGCTTCATTTTTTACTCCTTTTTATTCGTACCTTTTTTATTCTCAATTGTTGGTGGTAAATGCTCAGCTAACTCTAGCATTCTCTCAGCTAATTCTTTGACATTATTTCTAAGTTCAATTGGACAATCAGTTCTATGCGCATTTCCTTGCACAATATCTTCTGCTAAGGCTCTACAAGTTGGAGCTCCACATGCGCCGCAATCTAATCAAGGAAGCTCATTTGTAATCTCTTCAAGCTTCTCTAGTTTTTCAAGTGCTGTACCAATATCAGCATCTAAACTCATAATTTGTCTGGCTTCTATTTCACTTTCAAAATATAGTAAACCCTGCTCTGTCAAATCATCATAATCATCTGGTGCTATATCAATATCTTCTGTTCTCTTATTGGCCAACTTGTTTATATATACTCTTGCTACAAATGGATCTTCTACAGTTAAAGCTCCTCCTAAACATCCTCCTGGACAAGCTTGAAGTTCTAAGAAATCTACCCCACCTAGCTTACCCATTTCAAATTGCTCAAGCACTTTTATAATATGCGGTATTCCCTGTACTTGTACATGAGTTATCTCATCAGCAAAACCAATTGATTCTCCCCCAGGCCTTGCCCATCTCAACCCGTTAGCTGATGCTTTCACTTTAACAGCTTTGACAATCTCTGGATAGTGCTTTAACTTGCTGATATTCCTCATAACCAAACCATACATATCTGATATAGAAATAATTCCATCTACATTAGCCTGCCCAGCAACTGGTTGCCTTACTGCTGTTACTTTTGCTGGACAAGGTGTTATAAAGAATGTTCCTATCTCATCCATTCTAGCACCATATTTTTTTGCATATTCTCTTTTGGCAATATATCCTGCTACTGCCATGGGACTTTCTATTGGAATAATATGTGGTATCAAAGATGGATACCGAACTTGAATTAGCCTGACAACAGCTGGACAAGCACTGCTAATTGCAGGTCTAACAATATCATCTCGCATAAAATAATTCCGATATGCCATTGAGACATAATCTGCACCAAGTGCTACTTCGACAACATCGTCAAAACCCAGCATTTTTAAAGTAGCAATAATTTCTTCATCACTAACCTTGTCACTGAACTGTCCGAAAAAGGCTGGTGCAGGAATTGCTATTCTATATTTATAATCATTAATATCAGAAAAATCATCTGTTATAGCATATTTTGCATGTTCAGGGCATACCCTTATACATTCACCACAGTCAATACATCTCTCTTCTAAAATGTCTGCCTTGCCATTTCTTACTCTTATAGCTTCAGTTGGACATCCTTTTATACAGTTTGTACATCCTTTACACTTTTCCTGATCTAATCTTACAGAGTGGAAATAGTAGACCATGATTCACCTTCTCTCTACATATATCTAGAGATTAAACTCCATTACAAGTTTTGTGCCAACATCAACTGTTGACTCAATCTCAAATTTGTCAGCTGCTCGATTAATATTAGGTAAACCCATCCCAGCTCCAAATCCTTGACGTCTAGCTTCCTCACTTGCGGTAGAATAACCTTCTTGCATTGCTAATTGAATATCTTCTATACCAGGTCCTTCATCTTCTACAACAATTCTTACCTTTTCACGAGCCAATTCCAGTGATATCTTTCCAGAATAAGCATGTATAACAATGTTCATTTCTGCTTCATACACTGCTACAGATATTCTTCTTACTAAACTAGTTGGAATACCTACTTGTTGTAGACTTTTCTTAATCCTTGCTGATGCAGCTCCTGCAGCGAAAAAATCATCACTTATGATAGTGAAATCCAGTCTCAATACCCTACCTCCTCAATTTAATTACATCCGTTTAGTCCTAACTGATATAAAATGCCACATGATTTAAACATTGTATGCTCTGTTTTAATTAGCGGAATTTCCAGATCTTTTGCCATCTCGATTACAATCTCAGCTGGCTCTTTTCCTCTAACAAACAGTATGGCCTCAAGATCAACAATATCAGCAGTCCTCATTACTTGTGCATTTACAAGTGATGTAACAAGTAAAGTCCTTGGCTTTATATGACAGGCTAAAACATCACTCATCAAGTCTGCTCCACAAATAATTTCAATCTCTTTATCTAGATGCTCTTCTCCATAAATCAGTCTACCATCGATAGCTTTAATGATCTCTTTTAATTGCACTTTTTCAACTCCATATAGCTTATTGGATATAGTATACAATAACTTTTTTTTCGTTCACATAATAACATAAAAATCACGATATAACTATATCTAAATATAAAAAACAAAAAAAAGGCTAAATCAATGATTCAACCTCTTTCATCACCATTTACTAGATAAGATGTTTTAAAATATATGTTCTTGCTTCACCTACTGTATATAAAGAGCCAGTGATTAATATTAAATCATTTTCTTTTGCAACTTCAACTGCTCTTGCAACTGCATCTGATACTTTTGTAACTTCTTCGCAATCCCTGCAATATTTCTTTGCTACATCAAGCATCTCTTTTGTATCAAGGGCCCGGTAATAGTTTGGAGCAGTAATAATTACTCTTTTTGAAATTTGAGCAATATCACTGATCATTTTCTCATATTCTTTGTCAGACAAGATTCCTAAGACAGCTATTATCTTGTTATCATATAGCTCTGTTACAGCACTCTTTATTACACCAGTAGCTTGACTATTATGTGCTCCATCTAATATTATAAGTGGCTCATTCTTCATCACTTCTAGTCTTCCAGGCCAACTAGCTTCTTCCAAACCTTGCACAATACTTTGATTATTCATCTCATATGTTTTAGAAAGTAGTAAAAGAGTCATCAAAGCAAGTGATGCATTTTCTATCTGGTGTTTTCCAATAAACTTTATTGATGCCATAATTTCATGTTCTTTACTCATAAACTGAAACTTCTGCCCTTTTAAACTATATTCCAATCTTTTAACTTCGAAATCTACACCTAAAGACTTTATCTCAGCATTTCTCTCTTTTGCAACTTCTTTAATCACTTTAAGAGGTGCTGCTTCTCTTACTCCGGTAACTACTGGTATCCCTTGTTTGATTATGCCTGCTTTCTCTTTAGCTATTTGCTCAACGGTATCACCTAATATTGCTTGATGATCTAACCCTATTGAAGTTATAACGCTGACCACAGGTTTAATCACATTAGTAGCATCATATGTTCCACCAAGACCAACTTCAAGTATAACAAAGTCTACATCTACTTTTTTAAAGTACTCAAAACCCATAGCTGTAACTACCTCAAACTGTGTAGGATGTCCAGCTTTAGTATCTGCTACTTGCTCTACAAATGGAGCTATCTTAGAAACTAAGCTTGCAATCTCTTCTTTCTCTATAGGGTTATTATTTAACTGAATTCTTTCATTAAAGCTTTCTAAATAAGGTGATATGAACAACCCTACTTTATATCCACATTTATGTAACATGTGTGATAACATTGCAGATGTGGAGCCTTTGCCATTAGTTCCTGCAACATGAATTATACTTAGATCATTTTGAGGGTTGTTCATTAGTTCAAGTAATGCACTTATTCTCTCTAAACCTGGCCTAGAACCAAATATTTCAATACTATGAATAAAGTCTACTGCTTCTTGATAATTCATTTTAGCTACCTCTTTAGATTTTTTAGCTCTTCTACTCTACTTTGAACAGACTCTAGTTGTGACTGATACTCCTTTAGCTTTTGCTTTTCTTCATCAACAAGTTTCTCTGGTGCCTTCTTTACAAAGTTCTCATTTGCTAGTTTGCCAGAAGCTCTTTTCACTTCACTTAACAAACGCTTCTCTTCTTTTTTAAATCTTTCTATTTCTCCATTTATATCAATTGCCTCTACTAAAGGAAGATAAATCGAACTACCTTTAACAACAGTTGTTAAACACTCTTCTTTATTAGGCAATTCTGATTCATCCAGCTTAAAATGAGTCTCACCTATATTACCAAGTGATTGAATATAAATATCATTTTCACTAAATAGTTCTAACATCTTCTCATCTTCACACAAGAAATAAGCTACAATTTTCTTAGATGGCTTAATATCTGACTCTTGTCTTAGGTTTCTAATAGACCTTATAGCTTCCATTACAGTGGTCATATCGGCAATACTCTGTTCATCTACACTACTTACTTCAGGCCATGGTGCAATCATAATGGAGTCGTATTCATGAGGCAGTGATAGATACAGTTCTTCTGTTATAAAAGGCATAAAAGGATGCATTAATTGAAGTGTTTGACTAAAAATAGTAACCAACACTGCTCTTGCAGTATCTTTTGCCTTCTTATCATCACTATATAACCTTGGCTTACTCATTTCAATATACCAATCACAAAACTCACTCCACATAAAATCATACAGCATTCTGGCTGCTTCACCAAATTCATGCCTAGATAATACATTAGTAACTCTATTTGCTAACTGATAAAACCTGCTAATTATCCACTTATCAGAGTTTGTCAAACTATCTTTATCAGGCAGACCTATTTTAGTATTGTCATCTAAATTAAGTTGGATAAATCTAGCTGCATTCCATATCTTGTTTGTAAAGTTCCTATTGGATTCAAGTCTATCAAAATGGAAGCGCATATCATTTCCAGGAGTATTTCCTGAAACCAAAGTAAATCTAAGTACATCAGCACCATATTCACTTATTACTTCTAAAGGATCCACTCCATTATCTAAACTTTTACTCATTTTACGTCCTAGGTTATCTCTTACTAATCCATGAAGTAATACTGTATCAAATGGCATTTCATCTGTTAATTCAAGACCCATAGTTATCATTCTAACTACCCAAAAGAAGATAATATCATAACCAGTCACTAAAGTTGATGTTGGGTAAAACTCTAAGTCTTTTACCTCAACATTTGGCCAGCCTTGTGTAGAAAATGGCCATAGTGCTGAACTAAACCAAGTATCAAGTACATCTTCATCTTGAATTAACTCAAATCTTTTACAGCTTGGACACTGATCTGGTTCTTCTCTACTTACAATTATCTCACCACAAGCACAATACCACGCAGGTATTTGATGTCCCCACCAAAGCTGCCTGCTTATACACCAATCTCTGATTTTTCCTAACCATTGTAAATAGGTCTTCTCAAATCTGTCAGGCACAAACTCCACTAGTTTCTTCTCACTAGCTTCGATAGCTCTTTTAGCTAAGGGCTCCATCTTTACAAACCACTGATTCTTTATTAATGGCTCTACAACAGTGTCACACCTTGAGCATTGTCCTATTGACATATTATTATCAGTTTTGTTTCTAAAGAGTCCTATATTTTCTAAATCTTTTATTATTGCCTTACGACATTCATATCGATCAAAACCAGCATAAGGGCCACCCTCTTGATTAATGGTTGCATCATCATTCATAATATTGATTTCAGGTAAATTATGTTTTTTGCCTACTAAGAAATCGTTAGGGTCATGTCCTGGTGTGATTTTCAGTGCCCCAGTTCCAAACTCCATATCAACATATTCATCAGCAATAATTGGAATCTTTCTATTAAGTATCGGCAAAATGCACTCTTTCCCTATCAGATGTTTATATCTATCATCATCAGGATTAACAGCAACAGCTACATCTCCTAAGATAGTCTCAGGCCTTGTTGTAGCAATAATTATCTCACCATCATGCTCAGCCAGTGGATAAGCTATATGATAAAGATTTCCTTTTTTATCTATATGATCTACTTCAATATCAGATATTGTAGTATCACAAGATGGGCACCAATTAACAATATAGCTGCCTTTATAAATCAAATCTTTTTCATATAAGCTGACAAATGCTTCTTGTACAGCATTAGAGCATTTCTCATCCATAGTAAAACTCTCACGATCCCAATCACATGAGATTCCTAATTGCCTAGCTTGATCGATTATCATTGCACCATACTGGTCTTTCCATTGCCATACTTTATCAATAAAGTTTTCTCTACCAAGCTCGAAAATATCAATTCCTTCTTCAGCTAATTGATCTCTTACCCTTCTTTGAGTAGCTATCCCTGCATGGTCGGTTCCTGGTATGTAAACAGTCTCAAACCCTTTTTGTCTATGTAATCTAATCAAAATGTCTTGCCATGTCATATCTAGAGCATGTCCAATATGTAGCTGTCCAGTGACATTTGGGGGAGGCATCATAATAGAGTACTTTCCAGCACCTTCTTTTCTTTCTTTTGGTTTAAAATATCCTTTATCTTCCCATTCTTGATACCATTTTTGCTCAACTGTTTTTGGATTGTATGCCTTTGCTATCTTATCACTCATAATAAATTCCTCCTTCAAAATAAAAAAACCCTTTCGTCTTAAGGACGAATGGGTTTCGCGGTACCACCTTATTTCCATATCCTAATGATATGGCTCTCAAAGCACATAACGGTTTGCTTCCGCACGATATTACTTATTTTCACATCATGGCTTCATAGACGACTTCATTAAGTTATATCTTAAGCAGGCTTTCAGCCTCTGACCCACTCTCTCTAAAAGACTTTCTTAATTACTACTTCTAATCATAAGCTCTATTTTTTTTATTATAATATCACCAATTTCTAAAGGTGTCAAACACTCAAAAATATTTCTTCTAGCTTTTCAATATAAAATTTACTTTCATCATAGTTTGACCAGTACTCCTTAGCATCATTAAATAGAAGTTCCAAGTGTTCCTTATCCCAATTCACTAAAGGAGAGCTATGGAGGTCCTTACCTTTTTCTTCGACTTTCTTTATAAAGAGTTTCATGAAAAACAATTGCACAGTCAATAAATGGCAGCTAGTTAAATGATACATTTTAGTAAACTCTTCAAAAGACCAATCTGTTTTATGCATACTATAATAAGCTGCTATTGCTTCTTTCTCACGCTCTTTTCCAGAATATATTAAAGGGTCTTTGAGAAACTCAACCAAACTAGTTAAATGAGGAGCTATATCAAATTTATCAAATTCAACCATGAAAATCTCTTGCTCTTTTACAACCATCTTATATGGTGATAAGCTTTGCACTTTAATATTAGGATAATAAGGATCTGTTAAATATATAGCAACTGTGAAGTATTCATTAAGAATTTCTTGCATCTGATTAGCACTTATTAACCTTGCTTCATATATTTTGTCTAGCCCAAGTCTGAGTAGTTGCCTAAAATCTTCAGCTTCCATATCTCGCCTAGGTGGGAGCAGCGCTCTTACATATTCAAAATTATTGTGAATCTTGGCTAAATCTGAAACTATTTTAATTACAAGAGCTTCTTGAGCTTCCTCATCTAAACTATTAAAATGGTCCACAAATGGTTTTTCGCCTATATACTCGTATATAGCACATAATTTCTTTGAATCGTATTGAACAATTTCAGGAATAAGCCTGCTCTTATTACTCAAATTATTGGCTATTTTCAGTCCCAACTCATATTTTAATATATTTGAGCGAATAAGTCTCTCTTCTGCTTCTCTCTTATTTTGATCCTGCATCATGCTTTGTGCTGATTCTATCGTAGCAGTGTTAGCTGCTATTGGGTCACCACTCATAGCACTATCAGCAGCTTTGTCTTCTGCTCTTGCTTCTTTCTGTATCTTCTCATACTCTTGATTCTCAATTTCAGCCTCAGGATTATATACTTGAGCCACCAAATCATACTCTTTATCTGAACTGCTCTTGGCCTTAATACGATACCTAGCCATCTCTTCTACTTCTTCTTCAGGCACTTCACCTTTGATTTTCTTAATAGAAATATTCTCTGTAGAAAAGCTTTCTTCGCTATAACTTTTCTCAAGTGCATTCTTAATAAAGCTCTTATCCACTTTGACTCGATTAAGCAGCTTATAGACATACGCTATAAGTACAACTACCAAAATTAAGGAAATTACTATCCCTGTCATCTTCTCACTCTCCCGTTGTTTATACAGAAAAAGAAGCGCAAAACGCTTCTTAGTCTAAATACTCTAAATTGGGTGAACACCCTCATCTCCATTTTCAAGATGTTTTTTTAGTTCACTAAAATCAACTTTATATTTTCCTGTCTGACGATACTCAAAGAATTTCTCTGCAACAGCTGGGAAAGCAGCGTATGATAATACATCTTCATCTTTCTCCATATATTCTGAGATTTCTTTCTTAGCTTTGTCAAAACCAGGCTCTAATAAATCTGCAGGTCTTACAGTAATCACTTCATCGTCACCAATGATGCTTTTTCTAAACTCATCACTAATTTCTCCAGGTGGTCTACCGTATTGACCTCTTAGATAATTCTTAACTTCATTAGTTACCATTTTGTATCTGTCACCAGTCATAACATTCAGTACTGCCTGAGCACCTACCATTTGACTTGATGGAGTTACAAGTGGTGGATATCCTAAATCGTTTCTTACTAGTTCAACTTCCTTAAGTACCGCTGGTAGCAATTCAAGTTGGTTTGTTTCACTTAATTGCTTACGGAAGTTAGATAACATTCCTCCTGGTACCTGATACTTCAATACATTAATATCTACAGATTTATTAACTAATTTAGACTCTGGATATCTTTTCTCCATTTCTTCAAAGAATCCTGCTATTTTTGTTAATTTTTCTAAATCTAAACCTGTATCATACTTAGTTCCTCTTAAAGTAGCTACAATTGGCTCAATCGCAGGCTGGGAAGTTCCCATCGCAAGCGGTGCAAATGCAGTGTCTACAATATCTACTTTAGCATCTTCAATAGCTTTTAGATAAAGCATATTACCCATACCACTAGTCATGTGAGTATGCAGATGAACAGGCACCCCAAATTCAGTCTTAATAGCATCTATTAGCTCAGCACCATGGTAAGGATCTAAAATTCCTGCCATATCTTTTAAGCATATCTGTTGACATCCTAAACCAACTAACTCATCAACTGTTTTTAAATATTTATCAATATTATGTACTGGGCTTATTGTGTAAACTATAGTTCCTTCAGCAATAGCTCCATTAGCTAATGTAACTTCAATAGCTTTTTTCATATTACGAACTTCATTAAGTGCATCGAAAATTCTTAAAATATCAATCCCATGTTCAATTGTCTTTTCTACGAACTTGGTTAAAATATCATCTGGATAATGCTTATATCCTAAAATATTCTGTCCTCTAAGTAACATTTGAAGTTTTGTTTTCTTTACTCCTTGACGTATAACATCTAACCTATCCCATGGATCTTCATTTAGAAAACGTAAGCAAGAATCAAAAGTTGCTCCGCCCCAAACTTCTAATGAATAAAAGCCTATATCATCCAAGTCTTTTAAAATTGGAAGCATACACTCGGTTCTCATTCTTGTTGCCCATAAGGACTGGTGGCCATCACGCAAAGTTGTGTCCATAAACTGTACTTTATATGTCATAATTCTCCCACCTTTTACTCTGTATTGTATACAATATCCATTGTAACCTAAATGACTAGCTTTGCCAACTCTTTAATCAATGATTCTTTACCAAATTTCTTCTCACTAGAAATAAGGTAAAACTGATCAATGCCCATACTAAAAGCATTTGCTAGCTTCTGGGCATTTTGCATCCTTTTTGATCTACTTATTTTGTCAGCTTTAGTTAATACTACAAAAAACGGCAACTTTAAACCTCTTAAAAAGTTTAACATCTCTATATCAAGAGGTGACGCGTCATGTCTAATGTCTATTACATGAACCACTCCTCGTAGCTGGTTACGCTTTAGTAAATATTCTTCTCTAGCTCTCTCCCACTGATTTCTCATACCCTTGGAAGCTTTAGCATAGCCATAACCTGGAAAATCTACAAAGTAAAAGCTATCATTAAGTAAATAATAATTAAGTGTTTGGGTTCTACCTGGAGCTGAACTTGTTCTAGCTAATCTTTTTCTGTTAATCAGATAGTTAATAAGTGAAGATTTACCAACATTTGATCTTCCTACAAAAGCTATCTCTGGCTTATCTCCCTCAGGAGCGTGCACTATGCTTGGTGCACTCTTTTCAAATACTGCTTGGTTAATCTTCATCATTCTCACCTGTAAGTACTTTCCTAAAAACTTCTTCAATATGTTTAACATAATTGAATTCTATTTTTTCTGTAATTTGCTTTGACATTTCAGAGATATCACTCATATTCTGCTCTGGAATTATCACTTCTGTTATGCCCAGTCTGCTTGCAGCTAATAGTTTCTCTTTAAGTCCACCGATTTTTAATACCCTTCCACTTAAAGTCAACTCACCAGTAAAGCCAAGAGTCTGTTTTATTGGTTTCTTCTTTATTGCTGATAGGATAGCCACAGCTATAGTTATACCCGCTGATGGTCCATCTTTTGGAATTGCTCCTTGTGGAACATGGATATGAATGTCATGCTTTTGAAAGTAATCTTCCTCTATTTCATAATCATCCATTTTAGACCTTAAGTAACCAATCGCTGTCTGAGCTGATTCTTTCATGACATCTCCAAGTTTACCTGTTAGTGAAAGTTTTCCACTACCTTTTGACACGACTACTTCCACGGGCATAGTGTCTCCGCCCACTTGAGTCCAAGCTAATGCTGTAGCAATCCCAATTTGAGGTGATTCGGCTACTTCATCTTGGGTAAAGAGTGGCTTACCTAGGTAATTATAAATAGTGTTTTCTGTTATTCTTGCTGTTTTTCTATCTCCAGCCACGACTTCTCTAGCGACTTTCCTCGATAAGTTAGCAATAGCTCTTTCTAAATTTCTGACACCAGCTTCTCTAGTGTACTCATTAATCATAATCGCTATAGCTTTATCATTAAACTTAACTTGAGACTGCTTTAAACCATGAGCTTTAAGCTGCTTAGGAATTAAATGACGTTTTGCAATTTCTATTTTTTCATGTTCAGTATATCCAGATAGATTTATAACTTCCATTCTATCTAGAAGTGGTCTTGGAATAATATGGGTCGCGTTTGCAGTTGTTAAAAATACAATCTTGCTTAAATCAAATGGAATATCCAAAAAATGGTCAATAAACTTTGCATTTTGTTCAGGATCTAAAACTTCTAACATTGCTGAAGCTGGGTCACCTCTAAAATCACTACTCATCTTATCTATCTCATCAAATAAGAAAAGTGGATTTCTAGTTTTTACTCTCTTTAAAGCCTGGATTATTCTTCCTGGCATAGAACCGATATATGTTCTCCTATGACCTCTAATCTCTGCTTCATCTCTTACTCCACCTAATGAGCTAGCTACAAACTTTCTTCCTAAAGCTTTAGCTATAGACTGAGCCAGTGAAGTTTTACCCACTCCTGGAGGTCCTACTAAGCAGATTATTGGCCCTTTAAGACTATCTGTTAACTTCAGTACCGCTATATACTCAATTATTCTTTCTTTTACTTTCTCAAGTCCATAATGGTCTGCATCTAAAATTTCTTGTGCTGTATTTAAATTTACTTCTTGTTCATCAAGCTCATTCCAAGGCAATGTAAAGCACCATTCTAAATAATTATCAATAACTACTCTTTCTGGGGATCCTTGAGGGATCTTAGTTAGTCGATTTATTTCTTGACTAATCTTCTCATGAGCTTCTTCTGTTAAGTTTAATTCAGATAGCTTTTTTCTATAAGCGGAAACTTCAGGATCGCCATCGTTTTGCCCTAGTTCTGTTTGTATGGCACTTAATTGCTCACGCAAAAAATACTCTCTTTGCGTTTTCTCCATTTTATTTTGAACTTGCTTTTTTATATTTTTCTCTATATTTTGAATCTCTATCTCTTCCTGTAAATAAACTGAGAGCATCTCTATTCTTTCAGCTAAATCAGCAGCTTCTATTAAAACCTGCTTTTTCTCCATATTAAATGGTATATTTCCAGCAATAATGTCTACCCATTGCTCTGGATCTTCATTGTCTATGTCCAGTTCTAAGTTTTGAAAATGTATATTTTGACTAAGTGATATATATTCCATAAATAAATCATCAACAACTCTTAGCATAGGCACTACGCTTTCTTCGTCATGAATTGTTTCCATTTCTCTTACTTCAAGAGAAATATATGGTTCTATATCAATTACTTCATCAATGTATACTCTTTCTAAACCTTCTACTAAAACTTTTGAATAGCCTCCAGGTATTCTCATTACCTGTCTAACTCTTGCCAAGACACCTACATCATAAAGATCTTCTTTTTGTGGGTACTCTTGGCTAGAACTTCTTTGGCCAACTAAAACTACCATTGAATCTTCGCTTACGGCTTGTTCAACAGCTATAAGAGAATTTTTGCGCCCTATATCTAGGGTTTTAACTGAAAATGGAAATACTGCCGTTCCTCTCAATGCTACAGCTGGATATACCTGTGCTGTCATTGGGGCACCTCCGTATTCTAATTTGTTTTCTTTCATATTATCAAAAACCCCTTTAAGCAACACTGCTTAAAGGGGCGTGCTTATCTAATCGGCACTATGGGTCTTTGCTTTCTCAGACTCTTTTAATAAAACTGGACTCTCACCTTTTCTTATTACACCTTCAGTGATTACACATTTTACAACATCTTTTTGTGATGGTAAGTCATACATAAGTTCTAACATCAATTTTTCTAAAATTGATCTAAGTCCTCTTGCCCCAGTTTCAAGTTCAATAGCCTTCTCAGCAACAACCTCAAGTGCTTCTTCAGTAAACTCAAGCTCTATATCATCTAATTGGAATAGCTTTTGGTATTGTTTCACCAATGCATTCTTAGGTTTAGTTAAGATACTTACTAAAGCATCTTTATCTAATGCATCTAAAGTAGCTATGACAGGAACTCTTCCAGCAAACTCTGGTATTAGACCATACTTAAGTAAGTCTTGTGGCACTACTTCTTTAAGAATTTCACCAATAGGTTTTTTCTCTTTTGTTTCAATTTCTGCACCAAAACCCATTGCTTTCTTTCCAATTCTCTTTTGTATTATGTCTTCTAAACCTCCGAATGCCCCTCCTAGGATAAACAATACATTCTCTGTGTTTATTT
Source organism: Clostridia bacterium (assembly GCA_003557085.1). Lineage (GTDB taxonomy): Bacteria > Bacillota > UBA994 > PWPR01 > PWPR01 > PWPR01. Next base: position 15,255 of record PWPR01000163.1, read on the forward strand.
GAATAAACTCCTGGTGTGGATGCTTCCTTCCGCCTTGAGGTGGCACTGATGCAGTTGTCCCTTCAAGTATCTTAAGTAATGCTTGTTGGACGCCCTCACCAGAAACATCTCGTGTAATTGAAGGATTATCACTTTTACGTGCAATCTTATCAATTTCATCAATATAAATAATACCTTTTTCAGCTTTTTCAACATCATAATCAGCTGCTTGAATTAACTTGAGGAGAATGTTCTCAACATCTTCACCCACATAACCTGCTTCTGTTAATGATGTGGCATCTGCTATAGCAAAAGGCACATTCAATGCTCTTGCCAGCGTTTGAGCTAAGAAAGTCTTTCCTACACCAGTAGGTCCAATTAAAACAATATTACTCTTATTTAGCTCTACCTCATCATTACTAGCTAAGGCATTTACTCTTTTATAATGGTTATAAACAGCTACAGCTAAAGTCTTCTTTGCTCTTTCTTGTCCTATGACATATTCATCAAGACTTCTTTTAATCTCTTCAGGTCTTGGTACATCTTTAAGATCAAGCTCTGATTGCTGCTCTATTTCTTCTTCAATAATAGCCATACATAGCTCAATACATTCATCACAAATATATACACCAGGCCCAGCTACTATTTTTCTAACTTTATCTTGTGTCTTGCCACAAAATGAGCATTTCACAAGACCTTTATCTTCAAATTTGAACATGATTACCTTCCTTTAGTGCTAGCTTTTTTTCTCCATAATTTTATCTACTAAGCCATAGTCAACAGCCTCATTAGCATCAAGCCAAAAGTCACGATCAGCATCTTGAGCTATTTTTTCTATATCTTGACCTGTGCTATCTGCTAGTATTCTATTTAATCTCTCTCTAGTTTTTAGAATTTGCTTAGCACTAATTTCAATATCACTAGCTTGTCCTTGAGCACCGCCATGAGGTTGGTGCATCATTACCTCTGCATGTGGCAAGATAAATCTTTTACCTTTTGTGCCTCCAGCAAGTAGTACTGCTCCCATACTAGCCGCAAGTCCTACACAAATAGTAGATATATCTGGCTTAATATATTTCATTGTATCATAGATAGCTAGCCCTGAGTTAACATGTCCACCAGGACTGTTAATGTATAAAAATATATCTTTATCAGGATCCTCGCCTTCTAAAAACAGAAGCTGAGCAATTAAAACATTTGCAACACTATCATTTATTGGACTGCCCAAAAAGATAATTCTTTCTTTGAGTAGTCGTGAATAAATATCGTAACTTCTTTCACCACGATTTGTTTGTTCAACTACCATTGGAATTAAATTCATCTTCTGCCCTCCTATAATATTGTTAGACTTTAGTTTTCTTCTGTTACTTCTTCTTGTGTCTCTTCTACTTCTTCTACCTTTTCTATGAAGGTAATTTTAGCATGATCTACTAATAAATCGATTGCTTGGTCTTTTTTCCAACCTTCTTGTAGATTCTCAATAGCTTGTGGTTGGGCTTGAAGCATTTTCTTAAGTTCTTTTACTTCTTGATTATATGCTTTTGCCATTTCAGCTAAACGCTCTTCAAACATCTCTTCGTTTACTTCAATACTCTCTTCTTTAACTATCGTACCAAGAACAAGATCAGTTTTCACTCTTCTTGCTGCTTGTTCATGCATATCATCTCTTAAATCATCAACAGTTTTACCTAGCATTTGAGCATATTGCTCTATGCCAATACCATATGCTTGCATATTTCTTGCTGTATCTTCAAGCATACGATCTATTTCATTTTGGATCATTACTTCTGGAATCTCTACACTGCAGTTAGCTACTACATTATCAAGTAGCTGATTTCTAAACTTAGCTTCTGCTTGCTCTTCTAGTGCTAAAGCTAGTTTTTCTTTTGTATCATTTATATATGCTTCAACAGTTTCAAACTCACTAACTTCTAAAACAAAGTCTTCATTTAATTCTGGTACTATTTTTCTTTTAACCTCATGAACAACTACTTCAAATTTTGCTTCTTTTCCAGCTAGCTCTTCACTTTGATAATTCTCTGGGAAAGTAACTACTACATCTACCTCATCACTTGCCTTTGTGCCAATTAATTGATCTTCAAAACCAGGGATAAAAGAATTAGAACCAAGCTCTAAAAGATGATTATCAGCAGCTCCACCAGCGAATTCTTCTCCATCAACAAACCCTGTATAATCAATTACAACTGTATCTCCACTAACAGCTTCTTCTTCAACTGTCTCAAGACGAGCATGTTGTTCTCTTAAACTATCTAGCTCTTGATTTAGCATTTCTTCGCTAACTTCTACTTTTTCTTTTTCTGCTTCTACATCTTTATACTGCCCTAACTCTACTTCAGGCATTACAGTAACAACTGCTGTATATGTAAAAGGTTTTCCTTGCTCCAAATCTGTTTCTTTGACTTCTGGAGTGTCAACTGGGTCAATTTGAGCTTTATCAACTGCTTCTGGATATGATTCATTTAGTAAAATATCCAATGCGTCTTCGTAAAAAATTTCAACACCAAATCTTGATTCGAGTAGTTTTCTTGGTGCTTTACCTTTTCTAAAGCCAGGCAAAGTAACTTGTCTTACGACTTTTTTATATGCTTGCTGTAGAGCGTTTTCAACTTGCTCAACAGGAACCTCTACCTTTAATTCTACCACATTACCTTCGAGTCTTTCACTTATAACTTTCATTTTATATACCTCCATTGTATAAGACAGATAAATTTGCTAATAGTTTCTAAAATATTATAAAAAGGCACCAAGCTTTACGGTGCCTCCTTCTAAATTGGAGCGGAAGACGAGATTCGAACTCGCGACCCTCGCCTTGGCAAGGCGATGCTCTACCACTGAGCCACTTCCGCACATTGGCTGGGGCTGCTGGATTCGAACCAGCGCATCCCGGAGTCAAAGTCCGTTGCCTTAACCAGACTTGGCCAAGCCCCAACAACTATGGGGTGAGTGATGGGAATTGAACCCACGACCTCTAGGGCCACAACCTAGCGCTCTTACCGACTGAGCTACACCCACCATGTCTAAAAATAAAAGTTGGCACGCCTGACAGGATTCGAACCTGTGACCTACGGATTAGAAGTCCGTTGCTCTGTCCAGCTGAGCTACAGGCGCTTAATCAACAAAAATGATGATAGCATATATCTCTAAATCAGTCAAGCCTTTTATCTCCAAACTGACGGCATTATTCTTGCAAGCTTTTGCATAGCTTTTGCTCTATGGCTATAGATATTCTTTTCCTTTGGAGTCATTTCTGCGTATGTCTTGCCTGCTTCAATGACATAAAAAATTGGATCATAACCAAAACCATTTTCACCTTTAGGTTCATCTAAAATAATGCCTTCGCAAAACCCCTCAACAATTTGCACAGATTTGTTTGGAAAAACAAGAGCTATAGCAGAAACAAATCTAGCTGTTCTCTTCTCTTTTGGGACATTTTTTAGATTCTCTAATAACTTTTGATTATTTTCTTCATCAGTAGCATTCTCTTTTGCATATCTTGCAGAGTTCACCCCTGGAGCACCCTCTAAAATGTCTACCATAAGCCCAGAATCATCTGCTAAAGCTGGCAAATTAGTTGCTTCCATGTAGATAGTAGCTTTGAGTCTAGCATTGCCTCTAAAGGTATCATCATCTTCTACTATATCAAAAGGCTCTCCTAAATCATAGCTAGTTAGTATTTCAATATTATACGGAGACAACAGCTCGCTAAACTCAGCAATTTTGCCTTTATTTCTAGTGGCAAGGATTATTTTTTCCATAATTAATTAATCAGCACATCATTTTGTAGCTGACTTAACCTCCGTATTCCTATTTTTGCTAACTCAATCATTTGATTTAGTTTTTCTTGGCTAAAGGTCTTGCCTTCTGCAGTTCCTTGAATTTCTATAAACTCAAAATTGTCGTTCATCACAATATTCATATCAACAGCAGCAGCATAATCTTCCTCATAGCATAAATCAAGTAAAACCTCATCATTTACTAAACCAACACTAATTGCTGAGCATTTTGCTATAATTGGGTTATGTTCAATTTCTCCACTGCTAAGCAACTCTTTGATAAGTAAAGCTAAGGCAACAAACCCACCAGTTATAGATGCAGTTCTTGTTCCTCCATCAGCTTCAAGCACGTCGCAATCTATAGTTATAGTTCTCTCACCTAGCTTTTCTAGGTCAATTACCGCTCTTAGCGACCTACCTATCAATCTTTGGATTTCTTGGGTCCTGCCGCTAATTTTAGTCCTCTCACGAGAGTTTCTAACTCTAGTTGAGGATGGCAACATTGAATATTCAGCTGTTACCCAACCTTGATTTTTTCCCAGCAAAAATGGAGGAATAGTATCGCTTACACTAGCAGCACACAGTACTGTGGTATTTCCCATTTTTATCAATATACTTGCCTGATTATGATGTAAAAAATTAGTTTGGATTGTAGTTTCTCTTATCTCTTTATTTTCTCTTTGATCATGTCTCACCGTATCACTCTTTTCTTACTTGCGTCTTATCTTATGCGTACCTTAATTTTAACTATTTTTAGATTGGTATACAAGACTTGATATTCATTATTAGATAGAAAGAACTAGCTTAAGCTAGTTCCTCTTCAGTCATCATTTTATACAAAAGACTCATTGACTGTATCATAACTTGACATTCATTTGAGCTTACATGTTCAAGAACTTCTTCTAGATAATCAGTTCTTGCTGTCATAACTTCTCCAAGAATCTCTTCACCTTTTTCTAGGACATGAATTCGTATAACACGGCGATCATTAGTATCTCTTACTCTTTCTACCAAGCCGTTTCTTTCCATTCTATCTACTAAATCAGTTGCTGTACTACATGCTAAGTACATCTGCTCACCTAACTCACCTATTGTCATATCCCCGTGTCTTCTAAGTACTAATAAAGCATTAAATTGAGGTGGAGTGATTTTAAAATTTGTTAAAATATCTCTTCCGCGTCTTTTAATTATGGCACTTATCTTTCGTAATAAAAATTCTAGTTCCTCAACTTGTGCATGTGTTATTTTGTCTTTTGCGTTCACATAAATGACCTCCACTGTATTCTATATTTTTACTTTAGCAAAGCAATCTGAACCAGTCAAGAAATACCTTATTGATATAGGAAAAATCTTTCGATTGCAGCAACAATATTTTCTGCTATCTTTTGTTGTCCTGCTTTACTGGTAATATACGCCCTCTCTGATGCATTATTGATAAAGCCAATCTCAAGAAGTGCTGACGGCATATTTGTCTCTCTAGTAAACCTTATTTCAGGCCTTGCCTTAATTCCTCTACTTCTAAAACCTGTTGCTGTTACTAAGGCATTTTGCATAACTCTAGCTAATCTTTCACTTTCTGCTCTTGGATAATAGATAGTTTCTACTCCAGAAGGTGAGCCAGTGGTTGAAGAGTTCGCATGAACACTAATAGCAATATCTGCACTCATTTGATTAACAAAGTCAACTCTCTCTCCTAAAGACACTGTCCTATTAGTATCCCTAGTCATCACAACAGTTACTCCCTTATCCAAAAGTAAATCTCTTACTAGTAAGGAGACTTCTAAAACTATATCACTTTCTCTAATACCAGAATGGGACGCTCCAGGGTCATTTCCACCATGACCTGGATCAATAGCTATTATTTTTCCACTAAGTGATGAGCTTACTAATTCTAGCCTAACATGTTTTGCATAACCAATTGTATTAAGCTTATATGTTCCGATATCTCCAATCAAAGTATGTACTTGGAAACTATCGTTAGTGTTTTTTGTCTCTACTTTTTTTACTATTTCACCATCAACATTATATATTTGCTCATTAGTAGTCTTAGCATACATAAATTCAAGCATCATATTATGCATAGCTAAGTTCTGATTTACATTAAATCTTGTTGGGGCATCAAAATACATATCCACAACAACTCGGTTTTCATTCTCACTTACAGTCATATTTGTCAAAACTGAGCCAAAATCTACTTGTAAGCCACTACTTGTCTTAGCATAACGATAAGCTATAGGGTGACTTAAACTCAAATGAACTTTTGCATCAGAACCTACTTGCTCTATTCTATTATCTACAACAATTTCAGGAAGCTCACCTAAAGATAAATCAGTTCTATGGGTATTTTCAAAAGTTATGACTAAGTCTTTAGCTATCGTATCATTATGAACTCCAGAATCTATCAATCGCTCATTTAATCCGATAAGATAATCTGCCATATAACCTGTTTTTCCACTTGGCGTAATAATCTGATACCAATCAGGCTGTCTTTTAATTACTGTAAGTAATGACCCTCTAGGTAATGTTTCTAATACTGTAAAAGTTAATCCTGGACCACTTCTTACATTTACATTATTTCTTAATAGCTCAAGCTCAACTGCAAAATACTCATCTGAAATCCAATATGATGTATTATTATGAATAACTTGATACCAACCTGTTGTCTGCCCTATGACTTCAAGTTTAGTATTTCTTGGCAATGTCCTCCCCACATCTGATTCTAAACTTGGACCAGATCTAAGATTAACCATTGAAGCGTTTATATATCCATAAATAGTCTCTTGCTGTTCATCTATTAACCCTTTTACTAGTACTTGACTATCTGTAGCACTAGTAATGTTTAGGCTATGACCAGTAAGACCCATAGGTAAATTCTGATTACCATTTTCTACTGGTTTGTCATCTGGTTCATCTGGTTTTATTGGCTCAACCTGATTACCTCCAGTTTTAGTATAATAAATTACTAAAAAACCATCTTTTTTCTCAATATGAGAATATCCCCTATTTGAAGTTAAGTCTAAGACTACTCTTGAAGTCAATGGTTCATAGGAAAACTGGCTAGCCCTTACCTTGTTTATGAACTCTCCACCGATATCTCTTGAAAGAACGCCTTGGCTATCCAATAAGTTATTACTAATATCAAAACTAGTCTTTGGGAAGTCTATTACTAGACGGTCTGGCCCAGATAAAAGCATAGTGTTATATGTGAAATCACCATCAATTTCAACATATACTGCCAGATTATCATCTGTCATTCTAACTCTGGCAATGTCTTTTATACTAGCTGAAGGGTTTGTAGATGTCTCATCATGGGAACTAATATATACTCTTCTTTCTTGGCCATTCCAATCTACTTCATAGCCAAGCACTTCACTAACAAATCTTAAAGGCACATAGGTTCTCCCATCGATAATTTGAGGAGCTATATCTATTTGCATATTTTGATTATTTCTAGTTATTGTTTTACTATTTATTTGAAGTGTTATTGTGTCGTTATTATTTTTAATAGTAACAGTTCTCGTACTAGCATTCCAATCTACATAAGCCCCAAGTTTTTCAGAAACAATCCTGACAGGAGCAATTGTCCTTCCTCCTTGAAGAAGTGGGGAAGCATCAGATTCAATGTTTTCACCATTAATGGTTAATGATACCCTTACATTTTCTGCATTAACAACGAGTGACAAGTCACTCATAGAAACAATCAATGTAATTATAATTAAAATGATAAGAATTTTTCTTTCCTTGCTCATTATCACTACCTCCAGATTTGCAGCCTTCTTATCTATTATACATAAATTTTAGTTTAAGATGTACTATCTAAGAAATAATAAATGTAAAATTTCAACCATATGAAAAAAAGGCCCTTATAATAGGGCCTTTTTGCTTAAATTATTACTCTGGGCTGATTGCGTCTACAGGACATACATCAACACAAGCACCACAGTCGATACATGCATCTGCATCAATTACATATATTGTATCGCCTTCAGAAATTGCAGCTGTTGGGCATTCTGCCTCGCACGCGCCACAAGAAATACATTCAGCACTAATAATATGAGCCATAATATTTCCTCCTTATATGTTTTAATAGTAGTATACTTCTCTAAAGTAAACTTTTCAAGACTTTATCTTTCTTTATTTAAGATACCTTTCAAACCAGTCTACAATACCTCTTAATCTATCCATTCTATTTAGAGGCTTACCAGAACGTGATAGCTCATGGTTTTCACCTTTGAACACCAAGAGTTCAACTGGTGCATTACCTAAGCGTTTAAGAGCAACATAGAACTGCTCAGCTTGTTCAAATGGGCATCTATAATCTTCCATACTATGGATAAGTAAGATTGGAGTTTTTACTTTTGGAGCATATCTGATTGGAGACCTTTCCATAATGAAATCTTCTTGATCCCATAAGTCTGCTCCACCCATACCTCTTCTATTGCCATACCATCCAATATCACTAACACCATATTTCGTATACATATTAGATATACTCCTTAGTGATACAGCTGCTTTATACATGTCAGTTTGACCAACTATCCAGTTTGCTAAGTAACCACCATAACTGCCTCCGGTGACTCCTAACCTATCTT
>PWPR01000127.1 GCA_003557085.1 Clostridia bacterium
ACCAACAGTATGGTCTCAAGATGCTAAAGCTTTTATCCTTAATGTCAGAGGTGACAGTATGACAGACGCTAGCATTGACAATGGCGATATGGTTTTACTAAAAGCTCAAAACACTGCTGAAAATGGCGATATAGTTGCAGTTGTCCATGGCAACAGTGTTGTACTTAAGAGATTAAGAACTTTAGGAGAAAGTATCTTATTAATTTCAGAAAACAAAAATTATGAACCAATACAAGTTGAACCTGATCAAATAAATATTATAGGTAAAGCTATCGGTAACTTTAAAATAAATGATTAGAGCAAAAAATATTATAGTTATAATGTTTTAGCTATATTTGTTTTTATATGTTAAACTGTAAATGTAATTATAAGCTGTTATACTTCGTGACTAATATAAAGGAGGATGAGATTCAAATGAGAAAGAATCTTTTTTTGATACTTGCACTTTTGCTTATTACAGCATTAGTATTTAGTGCTTGTGGAGGAAATGATGCAGCACCCAATGGTGATACGACCCCAGCGGATGATCCAGATCCAGTCGTTGAAGATGATGAAGAGCAAGGCGAACACATCGATATTTCTACTCTATCTATGTTTGAAAGAGATGGATTTAAAGATGGTCAATATTTTAAATATGAGTATTGGCAAAATAAAGATGGTGTAGAAACTGAAGGATGGCTTACAATGGAGGTTAGTGAATCGAATGGAAAATATGAAGTTATATATTCTGGAATGATCTATGACCATCATTGGGCAAATAAAGTTGAAGATTATGAGTTCTCAGGTGTAGTGACCTTACCTGAAAGCGACCAACCAGTTCATCAATTTGAAGAAGGACGTTTTCAGTTTATTTTCGGTGATTACTTAGCGAGAAACACATCTAGCCATGATGTTACTCAAATGTGGCGGACTATAAGCATCCCTATTTCTGAGTATTACACTGCATACGAACTTGATACTGTTGGTCAAGTAGTAGAGTTTGATGTTTTCGAAATAGCACTTGATAAAGAGACTTTTGCTAATCAAGAAGGGTATTTAATAACTATTAAAGAGAGAGACCTTCCTTTTTATGATGTGTGTATAGCCCCACATATCCCACTAAGTTTGTACTCTTATGTGCTAGAATCTGGGAATGAGTATCGGATAGAGTTAGTGGAATATAGAGAATAATCTAGTTTTACGAAAGCAAATGCTAATGTTTGGCATTTGCTTTTTTTTGTTAACCATATATTGTACCTATACTACTAAAACTGTTCCTAAAATAATGACTACTGTATTTACAAAAGCTCTGCTCATACTTTGATTTAACTTGTTAACATTTATCTAAAAATCCTCGAAACACCCTCGCCTCTATAGGCGGGGTTAATTATATAGGTATTTGCATTTTTTGCAATTGGGGGTATATTTTTATAATAAGAACAGGGTTTTTTGTAATCAAAGGTAATTATTGTGTTTACTAATAAGAGGTGCAAACTGGAAAAAGCAGAAGGTTTGGGTTGGCTGACTTCATGAAAAAATTGACAGTTTAAGAGCGGACTATCTTCAAAAAATTACAACCATGATCGTCAAAAGTTACAACATCATCAAAATTGAGGTTCTACGGATAAGAAATCTGCTTAATGAGATCAAAAGTAAATTAGACCAAGCAAGCATCCATTCTGACCGTATCAATAACTATGACTCTGACTTTACAGCTGATTCAGTTAAACTTCTCACTATGCACTCTATTAAAGGCTTGGAGTTCCCTTATGTCTTTGTTTTAGGAATAAATGTAGTAATAATACCTCATAGGTCTATCGAATTATCTAATAAAAGAAAAGTTTTATATGTAGGCATGACTAGGGCAAGTGAAAAATCTTACTTAAGCTCATCTGGTAGCTCATCAAGCTTTATTAAAGATAATGACAAGAACTATCTTAGGTTAAATACCAAGTTAAAGCTGAGAAGTTACTATCATGTATGTGTTGAGAAATATCAGTTTCTAAAAGAAATAGCTGATTGATATAGCAGCGAGAAAAAATTAGGTAATGGTTTATTAATGAGCTCATTAATACCTATAAATATCTTCGTGACTCAATTGATATAGAATATCAAATTAACTGCTTTTCTAAGCCAGGATATGCAGACATTGTAGTTAGCACTTATGACAAATCTAAAAAAAGACCTTTTATAATTATTGAAGCAAAAGCAGCAACCAAATCTATGTCTGCAGCAACTGCTCAACTAAAGAGCCATATGAGCAATTGTAAAGGTGCTTCTTATGGAGTTGTCACAAATGTTTCTGCTATAAGCTTTTATGACAAAAGCTTTAATGAAATTGATGAAATTCCTACCTTTGACAGTAATATGCGACCTTCAAGCTTAGAGAGTTTTTTGTTTAACGATTTCATTAATAATAATTACACATTATAAAAAAATAGTTATACCCCAGCAAAAATATCTATAAATAATAACATTGAAACAACTTCCTATAATAGTAACGAAACTATATCTATTCCGATTTATGGTAGTATATCAGCTGGAAAGCCAATTCATGCTAATGAAAAACTAGAAAAGTTTTATATCGTTAAAGAGTGGGAGAAAGGAGCAAGTCTTTTTATTCTTCATGTAAAAGGCGATAGCATGACTGGTGCTAATATTAATGATGGAGACATGATCTTAATCAGAGAGCAAAATGTTGCAAATAATGGTGATATAGTTGATGCAGCAATAGGAGATGAGTTCGTCTTAAAAACTTTACGAACTTTAGGAGAAGACATTTTGCTAATTCCTGAAAACAGTGAATATGGAGTCTCATATCATTAACCAGAGGAAGTTCGCATACTAGAAAAAGCCATAGACAACTTCAAAAGTGCTAACTGATTAGTGAAACTTCAAAGCTTTATAGAAGCAAAGGTAGTAAAATGTTATAATAGAATTAGTCAATATTAAACTACTTCTGTACTACGAGAATAAGGGAGATGATGTTTTGAAAAAAAGCACTTTGATGCTAGTTGCCTTACTATTAATTTTAATGCTTGTACTAGCAGCATGTGGAGGAAATGATGCAGCTCCTAATGGAGACACTCCACCAGTTGTTGATGACCCACCTATTGTAGATGATCCAGGCGATGAAGATGATAGAGCGTTAATTGATCCTCTAGATTATCACACCTCAGGCAGACCAGGCTTCAAAGATGGCCAATATTTTAAATATGAGTATAAGCAAATAGTTGATGGAGAAGAAACAACTGGGTGGTTTGCTCTGTCAGTGAGTGAAGACAGTGGTTCATTTGAAGTTACTTATGAAGGTGTTATTTATGACCTTCAACATGGCAGTACAAGAGAAGATTATGAGTTTTCAAATACTGTAACTTTACCTGAAAGTGATCAAGCTTTTCACCAGTTTGAGGAAGGCCGTTTTCAGTATATGCTTGCTGATCATATTAACCACCACAGTAGAGGAATAGTTCGTACACTCTGGGGAGAAATTAGCAGCCCTATTATGGAAAACTTTGAAGGTTTAGGTCTTGAGTATGTAGGTCAAACAACTGGATTTGATGCCTGGGAGATGTCTATCCCTGGATATGAAGAATATGCAGGAGTAGAAGGTGTGAAGTTTACACTCAAAGGAAATGGCGTACTAGAATATGAAGTTGTTATAGCTCATGAGCTGCCCATAAGTCTATATCAGTATCGACTAGATACTTTTAGTGAAAGAAATAATGAGTATTGGATTGAATTAGTTGAGTTTGGGAAATAATTTGTTAGTAAAAAACAAGCCTTAGGAAGCTTGTTTTTTTTCTTTCTTTTTTTTATTAACTTTATATTGAATAAAGATAGCTAGGGCTACTCCTAAAATGATTATTGCTGTGTTGACAAAGGCACCAGTCATATTAGGCCTATCTCCCCTATTAATGTTAATTGCATATTCTATAGCAAGCCCAATTATAGCACTTGATAAAATGATATGCCCAGCATAATATTGTCTAAAAATATGAGCAATTAGTACTGCTAAGATTATTGGCAAGTAAATCTTAGTCACCACAGTAGCATCAATATAACCTAAAATTGCAAAAATTATCAACATGACTAGAAACATTGCCAAGGAAATAATAATATGTTTTATCGAATTTTTCATTTTTGACATCTAATAACCCCCTTGCTATTTATTTATAGAATATCTCAAAGTGATACATCTTGTAAAGTAAATGAACTTAATAGACAATGCAATAAACATTGTCTCAGTTAGAAATAAAGACCTATAATTACATGCAATGTCTGCGAATGCACGATATAATATCTATAAATGTCTTATAAAGAGGTGAAGTTAATGAATTTCTTATCAGAGAAAAAATATAGTGTTAGAGCATGTGAAACAGATCATCTTGGCTATATGCGCCTATCAGCAATATTTCAAATTATGCAAGAGACAGCTGAAATGAATGCAAAAAAGCTTGGTTTTAGCTACGATTATGTAGTAGAGAATAATGAATTATGGGTATTATCTAGAATCAAAGCAAAATTTGAAAAGGCACCAAAAAGGCAAGATGAGTTAATAGTCAAAACATGGCCAGTTGGTAAAAGCAGAATATTTGGTTTGCGTGATTATACAATAGGTCTTAATAGCAACCTAATTGGTAAAGTCACCTCATCATGGGTGCTAATTGATACAAAAAGAAGAAGTATTAAGAGAATGAGAGATTTTCCAAAAAGTAATCTAGCTTCTGTTTTTACTGAAATGGCTCCTAAAGTTAAAGTACCTAAAGATTTAGAGCTGATTGATAGAAGGATTGTTAAAAAAAGTGAATTAGATATTAATAATCATGTCAACGATGCTATTTACTTCAATTGGGTAACTGATTCCTTAAGTACTGATTTATATGAAAGCTTTATGATAGATGAAATTACAGCTAATTATATCAATGAGACAAAACTTGATGATCAAATAGACGTTTACCACGGAATAGCAGATAATAATCTGACAGTAATAATTAAGAATGAAACTAATGGCAAAACAGCTTTTAGCGCAGTCTTGTCTTTAGCACCTAGAAATTAGGAAGATATACTATGAAAAAAATAGCGGTTTTTGATTTTGATGGGACGCTTTTTAAAGTTCAAACTATTCCTTTTTTTATAGAGCAATGGGAAGAGCTAAATTACCCAAAAATGCCGATTAGAAGTGCTAAATCTAAAATACTGAAGATATACTTTCTTTATAAGTTTAAGCTGCTAAGTGAAGACAAGTTTAGAGCTAGAGCAGTAAGTGATTTTTTAGTCGCTTTTAATAATATGTATAAGGAGGACATTGATGAATTTTTCTACAAAGCTAGTCTAAATGCTCTGACTCACTTAAGAGACTCCATCATTAAAGAAATTAACAGAGTAAAAAGCGAAGGATATTCTACAGTGCTTTTATCAGGATGTTATGAAAGTTTTCTAAAATGTATAGCAAATGAAGTTGGTATTGATAATATTATTGGATCTAAAATCAATTATAATGAGTACTATAAGATTGATGCAGCCAACCCTGCTAATGTTTTGGGTGGCTTTAATAAGCTAGAGAAGCTAAATGAGTTCTTTCAAGGTCAAATCGATTATGAAAATAGTTTAGCATATGCAGATAGCCATACAGATTTAGAACTACTTAGAGCATTCGGCAATCCCGTTGCTGTTCATCCTAACAATGATTTAATAAGTATAGCTAAAGATGAAGGATTTAGGATAATAGATTAGTTTATGCTTCTAGTTTTATTACTCACTTATTAATTGCGAAATACTTAAAGCGAAATATCCACTATTTGTAAAGATAAAGACCCTAATATAGCACTTTGCTAATTCAGGGTCTTCTTTTTACTCTTCGTCACTTTTATCATTTAAGTAACCAGCCAAACTGATATCCTGGTTACTAATACTTGAAATCTCTTTATCCTTTATCTGATATATTTCATCAACTAAATCTAAAGAAGTAATTCTGTGAGTTACTATGATTAAAGTTTTATCACTCCACTGATTCTTAATATACTGATAAATTTTCTTTTCAACTTGAGAATCTAGGTTTGAAGCAGCTTCGTCTAGTATTAAAATATCTGGATCTCTAAGCATTGCCCTTGCTATAGCTACTGCTTGTTTTTGTCCTCCAGACAAAGATTTACCGCCTTCTCCAACTAAAGTGTCTAGCCCTTTATCAAGTCTGTTAAAAAACTCTTCTAAATCAAGTTTTTTAACTAGCTCATATACATCTTCAAAGGACATATTAGGCATGCCATACGCTATATTCTCCCATACCTTAACGGGGAATAAATAAGTGTCTTGAGGTAATATTTGAAGAGCTTTTTTAAAAGATTTCTTATCATAATCATTTATTAACTCTTTTCCTAGATATATGCTACCCTTGCTTGGATTATATAATTTGCCTAGGAGTTTTATTAGTGTACTTTTCCCAGCACCTGATTCTCCAATTATACCAACTCTTTCACCATGAGCTATTTTAAGATTAGCATTTTCTAAAACATAATCATCATTTTCATAAGCAAAGCTTAAATCTTTAATGCTAATATCTAACTCACTTAGATTTTTAGCTTCCTCTGGATAATTTATCTGAGGCTGTAATGACATAAACTTACTAATTCTGTCTAGAGAAGCACCTGCTGTTTGATAGGTAGTATAAATCTGGCTCAAATCCATTAGAGGACCAAATATTCTCCTTACATAGCTAACAGCCGCCATTAACAATCCTAAACTTATTAACTCTTGATTAAGCAAAATTCCACCTTGCCAAATGACAAGAGCTAGCCCTAGGGCTCCAGCTAAATCCATAATAGGAAAATGCA
>PWPR01000055.1 GCA_003557085.1 Clostridia bacterium
CAACAAGGTTTAGTTTTTACATTAATAATTTGTATGTTGGGGTTATTTATTTTGGGGCAAGTGGCGCTATGATTTGGTCGCTCTAGCTACTTTGCTTGTTGCATTCTTTTTAAACTTGGTCCCTTTGGAGGAAGCTTATCTTGGATTCTCTCACCCCGCAGTTATAACTGTTGCTGCAGTATTAGTTGTCAGTAAGGGTTTGATGAATGCAGGGGTGGTAGATTATATAGCTAGGAGATTATTGAAGGTCGGCGATAATATAATGCTACAAATGGCATTATTATTAATAGCTGTTTCATTGAGCTCAGCATTTATGAATAATATTGGAGCTTTAGCTTTAATGATGCCGGTGGCAATCAAGATGGCTAGAAGAAATAATAAGTCACCTTCAATTTTCTTAATGCCTTTAGCTTTTGGGTCTTTACTTGGTGGAATGATAACACTGGTTGGTACTCCACCAAACATCATAATTTCTACTTTTAGAGCAGACTATGTAGGTGAAGCATTTGGCATGTTTGATTTTGCTCCTGTGGGAGGAGCTGTAGCGTTGGCTGGTATAATTTTTATTCTTTTACTAGGCTGGAGGCTCTTACCAGAAAGGAAAGGTGGAAAATCAAGTGAGGATTTGTTTGAGATAAATGATTATATTACAGAGCTTATTATCCCAGAAGATTCTGGGCATATAGGAAAAACAATTAGAGAGTTAGAAAATGTTATTGAAGGAGAACTTAAAATTGTATCTTTGATTAGAGAAAATAAGAATTATCCAGCACCTTCACTCCGTAGAGAAATAGAAGCTAATGATAAAATTATAGTTGAAGCAGCTGCTGAAGAAATACAGGAGTTCTTAGATATAACAGAACTAAAACTATCTGAAGTTGAGAAGCTTTCAAGGGAAGATATAAGCACAGATAATGTAGAAATTGCTGAAGCAGTTGTCATGTCTAATTCATTCTTAATAGGAAGAACAGCAAAATCATTAAGAATAAGGTCTAGATATGGGATTAACCTTCTTGGAGTAGCAAGAGAAGGAGTTAGAATTAGTAGATCACCTGACTCAGTAAAATTTATAGTTGGTGATATTCTTTTGCTACAAGGAGATGCAAATACACTAAGCGATATATTAAGTCAATGGGGATGTTTGCCATTAGCTGGAAGAGGACTTAGTTTAGGGAAGGAAAGAAGGCTTTTACTGGGTTTATCAGTATTTTTTGTTGCTTTAATTATTACAGCTTTGGGAATTGTACCTGTCCAAATATCTTTTGTTGCTGCTGCAGTACTTATGGTTGCATTGAACTTCATATCAGTAAAGGATGTTTACAATAATATAGATTGGTCTATAATTATACTTTTAGGTTCAATAATTCCTGTTAGCAATGCTCTAGAAACAACAGGCAGTGCACAATTAATAGCTGAGATGGTGCTCAGACTGGGAGACAAAATTCCAATATGGGCCTCTATTTTGATAGTGTTGGTTTTGTCTATGACATTGTCAGATATTGTAAACAATGCAGCAGCAGTTTTAATAATGGCTCCTATCGCTATGCAGATAGCAATAGGGTTGGGTGTTTCGCCAGATGCATTTTTAATGAGTGTAGCAGTTGGGGCTTCATGCTCATTCCTAACACCGATTGGACATCAGTCAAATACATTAGTTATGGGTCCTGGAGGATATAAGTTTGGAGATTATTGGAGGATGGGTCTGCCACTGGAGTTGATTGTAGTAGCAATTGCTGTACCAGTAATAATGTTAGTATGGTTATAGATATTTAACATTTGATTTATAGATCAGTTTCTTCTCTTGAGTATTTATGAGTTTTCTGCTTGAATTTTTTAGTCCCACTAGAGACCAGCTTAAAAAGATTATTGTAAGTTCATGCTTAATATCAAACATAGAGAAAGAAGTAGAAACTTTACTGTTTTCAAATTAAGTTTAAGTTCTATTTTGTTAATACAACATAGATTAAGGATGCAATTGAAGATTAGTAACAAGTCAATGTATAAAAGCATTATGTTTTAGTTCAAAAAATAGCAGTTAAAGGAGCTTGACTTATGAACATTAAATTCTCTCAACTTGGAGTAAATCAAGGGCTCTCACAAAGTACGGTAAACTGTATAATTGCTGATTATCGTGGAATCAAATGGATAGGTACCTAAGATGGGCTTAATAGCTTTGATGGTATAAGTACAATTATTTATAGGCATAAAGATGATTTGAACAGTCTTCCTGGCAGTGGAGTGAACTATCTATTTATTGATGAAGAAGGGATAATCTTTATATCAACAAATCTTGGATTTTGTAGTTATGATATTTCAACAGAAGAGTTTACTAGGTATATGAGTGTAGATGATAAAGCTGATGAGAAGGTTAGCTATTTTATAACTTCTACATGTCAAGATTATGAAGATAAAAATGTTCTGTGGTTAGGATCATATTATGGCTTGATTAAACTAAATAAAGTCACAAAAAGCAAGCAACTATTTGAAGTAGAGAGCGAGAATCTAGTGGCAAGTAATCATATTACGACTGTTTATGATGATAAGAGAGGAAATATTTGCCTTGGCACAAGTGGAGCTGGTCTTTTCTATTTAGACAAAGCTAGTGAAAAGGTCTATTCAGCTAGAAAAAATAAAAACACTTCAATTTTGACAATATATGAAACTGAAGCCAGAGAAGTAATAGTTGGACTAAATAATGAAGGTGTCAAAAAGCTTGACTGAAGCAGTAAAGAACTTCTAGAGGTTGATGAAAGGATATTGAATGAACTTGATGGGCATTCAGTAACTTGTATTGCTGAAAGTGAAGATAGTATTTGGTTTGGAACAACTAGTGAAGGGCTTTTTTTGCATAAGAAAGAGAATGATGCGTTAGTAAACTTTGCACTTGACAAATATAACTCAGAAAGTCTGCGAAGTAATTATGTTAGAAATATTTTTATTGATGAAAACAATATAGTGTGGATTGGCACTTTTACTGGAGGGGTAAATATCTATGATCCAAATAAATATAGATTTAATCATTATAAGTGTTTGCCATCAAGTGAGAGAAGTATTCTCTCTGATACGGTCAGATGTTTTATAGAAGACTCTGATGGCAATTTATTAGTTGGTGCTGAAGGTGGAGGTGTTACCAAGTATTTTAGGAGTTCAGACAAAGTACAACATTATGTATCTGAAAAGAACAACCCAAATACTATAAACAGCAATATGATTAGAGATATGTATAAAGATAATACAGGAAAACTTTGGGTATTTACTTTTTCAGGTATATCATATTATGATGAAGATAAGGATTGCTTTAGAAGATATACTTTGCCATGTAAGGTAGATGTACCCATTGAAAATCATGAGTTAAGGTTTATTTATGAAGATAGTTCAAAGAGAGTTTGGATTGGTAGTGATCAGGGTTTAATACTTTATAATACAGAAGATGGCTCTTATGAATACTATCATTCTAATGCTGATAGTAAGAGAATGATAGCAAGTAACAAATCACGTTTCATCTTTGAGCTTAGAAGTGGTGATATACTATTGGTAACATTAAGTGGAAACTCTATAATTAATCCAGATAAAGATAAACTAATCAACTATAGAAGAGTAGTTTCTGGTGATAAGACTTGTTATCATAGCTTTATTTATTGTGTTCATGAAACCGACAGGTATATATGGCTTGGAACACACGAGGGTCTATTTAAAAAAGTGAAGTCCACCGGAGATTATAGAAGATTTACTACAAAAGATGGGCTGCCCAATGATGTAATTTATGGGATACTTCAGGATGAAGATGACAACCTTTGGTTAAGTACAAATAAAGGGCTATCACGATATAGCATACATACTGATAAGTTTAGTAATTTTGATGTTTCTGATGGACTTCAGTCTGTAGAGTTCAATAATGCGTCCTATTACAAAGCTCAAGATGGAAGTTTATTCTTTGGGGGAGTAAATGGTTATAATAAGTTTTATCCAAGAGATATAGTGGATGACAAAGAGCCAGTAAAGCTTATTTTCAATAAGTTTTACATTGCAAATAAAGTAGTAGATCGCTCTTACCAGAAATATTTAAACAATCAACTAGTAGTTCCGTATTTTTCTCAGCAGTTTGGATTTGAGTTTCTCGCTATTGAATATAGTCATCCTGAGAAAATAGTTTATGAGTATATTCTAGAAGGGTATGATAAAAGGCATAAGAGGACAAAAACGAATACTGTTTTTTATGATCAAGTCCCACCTGGGGAGTATGTTTTCAGAGTAAGGTCTACTAACAGAGATGGCATTTGGGGGGATAATGAAATCTCTATTAAAGTAAGGATAGAAAAGCCTTTATGGCAACAATCACTTAAGCCACAAGGTGATTTTAGTATTAATGAGATACTGGAGAAGTATCTAAATGAAAATTTTGAAGATTTAGAAGATGCTTTTTCTCAAGAGCTGCTGACTTACATGAAGGATTTAACTGATTCTGCTTATCAAGATGCTTTAACAGGGGTTTTTAATAGAGCTGGGTATATGAAGTATTTCAGTCTATATTCAAGCAGTGAGTTCTTGCCATTAGGTCTCTTTATAATAGACGTTGACAACCTTAAACTTATCAATGATTACCTAGGTCATCAAAGAGGAGACGAAGCACTAAAGCTAGTTAATAGAATACTTAAAAATTGCATATTTGATATGGAAGCTCAGATAGCTAGAATGGGTGGAGATGAGTTTGCAATTCTTGTTCCTAACTGTAATAAAGAGAAGATAGAATTAATTGACTTGAGACTTAGTAATTTAAGGAAAGAATACGGTGACGAAGGTAGTCAAGAATATGTCAGCTTCTCTTACGGATATGCTTGTTCTAACAAATGTGAAATAGAAGAGTTATATCCTGTAGCAGATCAAGAAATGTATGAGTTTAAAAGTATGAGAGCTATAGAAACAAGGCAGAGAACAATGGCTTATGTTTTAAGGAATAGAGAATAAGATTAGCTCACAAATCTTGCTATGGTAAAGAGTTGAAAAGAGCTAAACTGATTTGTTTCAGCAGGTTCTCTAATAGAGGTTCAAGACATAGTGTGATAAAATATAATAAGAGGAGGTATGCCGATGAAATGCTATAACGTGATGGTTCTTTTAGTTGATAATAGGGAGGAAAATGCAAAGGTGCTACAAGATATTCTCACAGAGTCAGGGTGTTTAATCAAAGCTAGGTTAGGTCTCCACGAAGCATGAGAGGTTTTCTCAGATGAAGGACTAATTATACTTCATTTGACAGGTGAAGAAGCGAAGCTTGTTGAACTTGAAAGTAAGCTGAATTCAGTTAATGGAATTGTAGCTAGTAGAAGCAAAGTATGTAAAGATTGGTAAATAAATAAAAGCTTAGCTAGAATTAGTAACTAGCTAAGCTTTTTTAAAATAAACATGAGGTTTTTACATGATGCTATAAGAAAAAACAAAAGACATAAAATTAGTTGTATCAATTTAAAGTATTAACTGATAGAATTTAAGGAAGATAGATTTAAGGGGGTTTACATCTATGAAAAATATAAGTAAAGGCTGGATTGTAACCATTGCTGGTCTTGGTGTCAACTTAGTGCTGGGTGTTCTATACGCTTGGGGGGTTATATCAGCTGCTTTAATTGATCAGCTGAACTGGTCTGCTACAATGACACAAATACCATATTTAGTAGCTTGTGCAATCTTTGCATTGTCAATGATACCTGGGGGCAGAATTCAAGATAGGTTTGGACCAAAGCCTGTTATTATGGCAGCTGCTATATTAGCTGGTATAGGTTTTTTTATGTCTGGTATATTCTTAACAGTTGTTGGTTTAACAGTTTTTTTTGGAATCGTTTTTGGAATAGCTATGGGTATGGGCTATGCTTCACCTACACCAGCAGCTGTAAAGTGGTTTAGCCCTAAGAAAAGAGGTTTGATATCAGGTATAGTAGTTAGTGGATTTGGATTAGCACCTGTATATATAGCGCCACTGACAAATTTTTTGCTAGATAGATATGGTTTGCAGAACACTTTTTTTATTTTAGGGGCTGGCTTTTTTTCTGTAATAATGATTCTATCACAGGTTATTGCAAATCCACCAAAGGGCTATGTGCCTGAAGATATGACGAAAAAAGAGCTTAAGAAGGAGTTAGAAGAAGCAATTCCTGAGATTACCAAAGAACCAGTTGATTTTGAATGGCATCAAGCAGTTAGGACTAAACAGTTCTTTCTTCTTTGGATTATGTTTACTTTTGGAACCTTTGCAGGGTTGTTAATAATTGGACAGTTATCAATGATAGGCCTTGAGCAAGCAAGCATTACTAATGCATCGTTATTAGTAGGAGTCTATGCAATATTCAATTGCATAGGAAGAATTGGTTGTGGTGTAATATCGGATAGGTTTGGTAGGATGAGGACTTTGATGGTAATGTTTTTAATGCAAGTAGGAGTCTATGCAACTTTTTCAAACTTTGTTACACCTGGTTCTATGATCCTTGGTATAGCAATAGTTGGATTTACTTTTGGTGGGATGCTAACCATATTCCCGGCAACAACGGTTGACTATTTTGGTATAAAGAATTTTGGTACAAATTATGGTATGCTAATAACTGCTTGGGGAGTTGGGGGAGTTTTCGGTCCACTACTAGGAGGATTAGTTAGGGATGCAACAGGGACTTATAGTATTAGCTTTATTGTATCTGGAATACTAAGCTTAATAGGAGCTACTCTTACACTAGTTACAAAGCCACCTGAGGAGATTCCAGAGAATGATTTTGTCAATTGATTACTCACAACTAATAAATGCTTTTAGAAGTA
>PWPR01000126.1 GCA_003557085.1 Clostridia bacterium
TAACTATTTGAAAATATCTATCAAAGCCTGAGATCATTAATAATTGTTTAAATAGTTGTGGTGACTGAGGTAAAGCATAAAAACTGCCATTGTGAATCCTTGATGGGACCAAATAGTCTCTTGCACCTTCAGGAGTCGATTTAGTTAAGACAGGAGTTTCAACTTCAATGAATCCATTACTATCTAGGAAATCTCTAGTAGCCTTAGCTATTTTATGTCTTTGGATAATTGCATTTTGCGCTCTAGGTCTTCTTAAGTCCAGATATCTATGCTTTAGCTTGAGACTTTCTTCTGCACTAACATCATCTTCTATATAAAAGGGAGGTGTTAGTGATTTATTTAAGATTTTTAGCTCATTTACTAATATTTCAATTTCTCCAGTCTTCATACTAGAATTAACTTGACCTTCAGGTCTCTCTCTCACTACTCCATGGGCTTCTATTACATATTCGGACCTAATACTCTCTGCAACTTGGAATGATGAACTTTCAGGGTCTATTGCTAATTGAACTATACCAGTCCTATCTCTTAAATCAATAAAAATTAAACCGCCTAAATCTCTTCTTTTCTGTACCCATCCCATCAATTTGACTTCTTCATTACAACTACTTTTAGAAATCTCTGCACACATATGGCTTCTATTTTTTACTATATCACTTTGCATTTTCAAACCACCTTATCTTTCTTTCTATAAACTCATCAAATTTGTCTAAATATAATTTAACGTCTTTAGGTCCATTAAATCTAGTGAATTGCTTGTTATCATCAAGAATCTTTGTTATTGCACCTGCACCACAGGCTAAAACTGAAAACTGCTCGTTAATCATTGCCATATTATATAAACAGGGGTCATGCTTTGTATACCCGATATTAGCTTGGTTATATAAAGTGTTTCTTTGCTTATATAGGTAATATGGTTGATAGTTAGTTAATAATCTCTTTTCGATTTCATCATAAATCTCAATAGAGGCTCTCCTTTTTAGATCAGTAATTTCAGATGCTCTCTTTATTGCAAGACTATGTACTGTGATTTCATCAGGAGACAGTTTTAGTATATTTTCTAAAGTATAAATTATATCTTGATTCTGCTCTTGTGGCAGACCGACTATCATATCCATATTTACTTTAATATTATATCTATTAGCTAACTTAACTGCCTTGACTATATCATCTGCAGTATGCTTTCTGTTTACCTTAACTAGTGTCTTATTATTCATTGTTTGAGGATTAATACATACTCTTGTCACACCGTAGTCTTTCATTAAATCAAGTTTTTCCTTACTTATGGTATTGGGCCTACCTGCTTCTATTGTAAACTCAACTTCTTCTTTAAATAACCCTCTTATTTTTTTAAGGATACTTGCGAACATTGTTTCATTTACTACAGTTGGCGTTCCACCACCTACATATATACTAAAAACTTCAATATTACTTTTTTCAATATATTCTCCTAAATGCTCAATCTCAATTAATAAGTATTTAATATATTTTTCAAGCAAATCTGATTTATGAAAGTTTGATTTTGAAACAAAAGAACAATATGTGCATCGTGAAGGACAAAATGGTATATGCACATAAATTGAAGCACTATTTCGAGGGAAGTCCCTAAAAACAACTTCCTCCAACTTAAATAAATTAGTCAATAAAACAGCTGTCTCCCTATTTAACTTCTCATTTTTAACTAGGTATTCTTGCATTTGGGAATGCCCATAACCCTCTTGTGCTAAATAGTACAAAAGCTTTATTGGTCTCACCCCTTTTAGCTTACCCCAATCTTTTGGCAAATGGATTATTCTCCTTTTCAAACCCTATTGTTGTATTGTTACTATGCCCAGGATAGACATCAACGTTATCTGGGAGTGCGAATAGTTTATGCAACGATTCAAGCAAAACTTGAACATTACCACCTGGTAGATCTGTTCTCCCAACAGATCTCTGAAAAAGTGTATCTCCACTAAATAAGACTTTGCTTTTCTCCTCATACAAAGATATAGATCCCTCAGTATGACCTGGTGTTTCTATTACTTTCAGCTTAATTTCACCTATTTCAATAAAATCTCCATCCTTGATGAAATGGTCAATAGTTGGTTGATTTCCTTTAATACCAAGGTACATGGATAGATGATTTGTCTTATCTTCTAATCTAGACACTTCCTTTTCATGTGCTAGCAAAGAACATGAATATTTTTCGTATATGGCTTTGTTGCCTGACACATGATCTGGATGGCAATGTGTATTAATAATATAAAGTATATTTAAATCTAAATCTTCAACTTCTTGGATAATTCTATTAGTATCTTCTGCAGGGTCAATTATCGCAGCATTCTTGTCTTTGCCAAATATAATATATGTGTTGGTAGAAAGCTTTCCATTTGTTAGTTTTTTAATCTTCATAAAATCCTCCATAATTAAATACACTACTTCTCAATCATAATAGTTACAGGACCATCATTAATTAATTCAACTTCCATATGTGCACCAAAAACTCCACTTTGCACTTTTACTCCAGAAATCTGAATCTTTTCAATGAACCTTTCATACATTTCATCAGCATACTCTGGGTTAGCTGCTTGAGTATAGCTAGGTCTTCTACCTCTTTGACAATCTGCATATAAAGTGAATTGTGATACTACTAAAATATCTCCTGATACATCTTTTATAGAAAGATTCATCTTACCTTGATTATCATTGAAAACACGAAGATTTGTCACTTTGTTTACTAAGTAATCAATTTCTTCGTCAGTATCACTATCTGTAACTCCTAGGAAAACTAAGAGGCCAGGGCCAATTTCGCCCTCTACTTTCCCTTCTACTTTGACGCTTGCTTTAGAAACTCGTTGCAATAAAACTTTCATTCTTAAACTCTCCTAACTCTGTCAACATCTTTGATTGAATTTATCTTATTCATAACTTGAGTTAATTGATCTTTGTCTTTGACCTCAAGGGTAACATAAACTATGCCTCCACGAGAGTGGAGTGCAGATACATTAATCTCCATCTTAGAAATTTCTCCTAAAATATCATAGATAGCACCTGGCCTATTAGACATCGAAATCTGCAGTGGCACAGGATAATTTATACTATCTTCATCACTCCACATTACATCAATCAATCTTTCTTCCTCTTCATCTTTTTTTGCTCCAATATTTGGGCAATCAGCTTTATGTATAGTAACACCTTTACCACGGGTTATATATCCAACAACTTCGTCTCCTGGAATAGGATTGCAGCATTTAGCAAGTTTTAATAATGCATTATCAATTCCTTGTATAGCAACGCCACTAGTAGAAACTTCTACTGGTTTCTGTTCTTCTTCAATAATCTTCTCAATTACATTCTCAGCTTCATATTTTTCCCTATAATAATCAATTAATCTATTTGCAACCGATTCAGCTGATTGATTACCATATCCTATATTTGCCAACAAATCTTCATAAGAAGAATAATTCAAATCATCCAAAACTTCTTCTACAAAATTGTGCTCCTTATTTTGCAAGATACTTTTGGAACCATATCCCAATTTCTTAATTTCACTTCTTAACAAGGACATACCATGTTCTATATTATCTTCTCTTTGCTCTTTTTTGAACCACTGCCTTATTCTGGTTCTAGCTGTAGATGTCCTTACTTTTTTTAACCAATCTCTACTAGGACCATGGGCGCTTTTAGATGTCAGAATTTGAACTATATCTCCTGTTTGTAACTCATAATCAAGTGGTACAATTGCACCATTTACTTTAGCTCCAATACACCTATTTCCAACCTCAGTATGAATCCTATAAGCAAAATCAATAGGAATAGCACCCGATGGCAAATCTACTACATCTCCTTTAGGTGTAAAAACAAATACTTGATCTGAAAATAAGTCTACTTTAAGACTATCTACAAATTCTTCTACATCCCTTAGCTCATTCTGAAAGTCCATAACTTGTCTTAGCCAAGCCAATTTATTATCAAATGCACTTTCTTTATCTATTCCTTCTTTATACTTCCAGTGTGCTGCAATACCAAACTCAGCTGTTCTATGCATATCTAGAGTTCTTATTTGAATTTCAACTGGTTCTTTTCTAAGACCTATTACAGTTGTATGCAATGATTGATACATATTTGGTTTAGGCATAGCAATATAATCTTTAAACCTTCCTGGTAGTGGTGTCCACATTGTATGCACCACGCCTAAAGCACCGTAACAGTCTTTGACACTTTCAACTATTATTCTGACAGCTGTCAAATCATATATTTCTTCAAAACTTCTAGACTTATCAATCATTTTCTTATATATACTATAAAAGTGCTTTGGCCTACCCATAATATCAGCATTGATATCAACTTCAGAAAGCTTAGTATTTAGGGTGTTTATTACTTCTGTTACAAACTCTTCTCTAACTGACCTTTTTTTATCAACTAATCTTTGAATTTCTTTATATACTTGTGGTTTCAGAAATCTTAAAGCTCTATCTTCAAGTTCAGATTTAATGAAATACATACCTAAGCGATTAGCTAAAGGTGCATATATTTCCAAAGTCTCTCTTGCTATTCTCATTTGTTTTTCCGTGTTTACACTATCTAGAGTCCTCATATTGTGCAACCTATCAGCTAGCTTAATAATAACGACTCTAATATCTTTAGCCATTGCCAAAAACATTTTATGCAAATTATGAGCTTGTTGCTCTGTTCTTGTTTTTTCTCTAATTCTTGTTAACTTAGTTACCCCATCAACTAGGAGTGCTATATTTGAGCCAAAGACGTCACTTAGCTTGGCAGTAGTCATTTCTGAATCCTCAACCACATCATGAAGTAAGCCTGAGACAATCGTTTCAAAATCCATCTCTAAATCTTCAGCTAGAATTATAGCCACTGACAATGGATGACTGATATAAGGAGCTCCACTAGCTCTCATTTGATCTTCATGGGCTTTTAGCGCAACTTCATAAGCCCTGTCAAGAATACTTTCCTGTTCAGGACTAAGTTGATATTTAATTTTTTCTTTTAATGCGGTTAAGTCCATCAAAAACACCCCTTGGTAATATATTTAACTATGTTGATTAATATTTTATCAGTGAATCTACTTTGTACTCTTTAAGATTTTCTCTACCGTTAAGAAACTCCAGCTCTATTAAAAAAGCCATTGCAACTACATTGCCCCCTAATTCTTTAACTAGCTTACCTGCTGCAGCTGCTGTGCCTCCTGTAGCTAATAAATCGTCTACTACTAAGACATTTTGACCTTTAGTTATTGAATCCTTATGGATTTCAATTATATTAGTACCATATTCAAGCTCATACTCCTCACTAACTATTTCTGCAGGCAGTTTTCCTTCTTTTCTTACTGGAACAAAACCAGCATTTAGCAGATAGGCCAGTGGGGCACCATATATAAAGCCTCTAGCTTCTGGACCAATGACGATATCAATATTTTCATCCTTATATAAATTAGCTAATAAATCTACAGATGTTTTAAAAGCTCGTGGGTCTTTAAGTAAGGTAGTAATATCTTTGAACCCAATACCTTTTTTAGGAAAGTCCATTACTTCACGAATAGTTTCTTTTAACTCTAATAAATTCATTTAAATTCTCCTAACATATTCTTTTATTTTCTCAAAGCTGGCATTAGCTAAAAATTTTGTTTCATTTAATGCTCTATTTATTAACTTCTCATGATTTTGATAATTAGTGCTATCTTCTAATGAAACCTTTTTATTATTAGTCATAAGTTTAACTGTACTATTTGTCACTTCAAATTTTAGTAAATCTATCTCAGATAATATCTTTATGGCATAATACAACTTGTGGTTGCTTACTGCTTTTTTAATATTATCTTCGATAAAATAATTATCTTCAATTCCTATGCCATTTTTACTAGTAATGCCTTGATATATTTTCAGCAAATAATCTCTGTCAATAGCAAGCATTTTCAAAATTTTATGAGTTTGAACATAATCCTCATTATTATATAATAAAACAAGTTTTTTATGTTTAGAAAAAGGCAATTTTATCAATTGGTTTGCAAAAAATGGCAAATCGTAGACAATCATTTGCTTTGTTTCTATATTTTTTAGATCATCAACTTGATAATACTCATCTTCTTTATGTATAAATATAGGTTCAAACATATTACTTATTTTAGCTCTGATGTTAAAAGGTTCTATATTATTAAATACCGCGATTATGTAATTATCATCAAGACTTTTTAAATAATTAGTTTTATCATTTGATCTTTGGTCTATTACATCTGGTTTTTGAGAAGCTTTATAATCTTTAATGATTAGACTAGCTGATTTTATATTTCTCCATTCATTCTTAGATACATTACCTAGAATATCTATCTTATCACCGACATTGACATCTATATCATTCTCATTCCATTTTAAGCATTCTACTGCATCTAAAAAGTCTTTTACTACCAACTTAGTATGCTTACCCTGGCTAATTGTTTGCATATCAACAACTTCTACAGCATTTAGAAGGAGATTAGGCTGAGGATTCCCATAGCCAAATGGACTTAAGCTCTCTAACTCTTTAGCATTATCATATGTTAAGCTTGCTACATCTGAAACTAGGTCGATTGGTAAGACTGGTTTAAAATCTCGAATATCATAAAGCTTTGATACTACTGTCTCTAATCTCTCTATTAGTTTACTAAGATTCTCTTCATTTAGGCTAAGACCAGCCGCCAGTTCATGACCACCGTGAGATATTAAAATATCATCATTGTCTAAAAGCAATTTCTGCAAATGTACTCCCTTAACACTTCTCCCACTGCCTTTTATAACATCATCACTTTTTCCAAGAAGTATTACTGGTTTATGAGTCAACTCTACTATTCTTGATGCTACAATTCCTAATACCCCATGATGCCATTCTGGATGATATAGAACATATATACTTGATTGATCTAGCATATCAACTGCCTGGCTAAGTATTTTTTGCTCAATAGCTTTTCTCTTTTCATTTTGTATATTAAGATGCTCAGCAAGTTGAAATGCTTCATCATGGCTGTTTGTAAGTAATAATTTCAAAGGGTCTGCAGCACTACCAAGCCTTCCTCCTGCATTAAGTCTTGGTGCAAGCCCAAAAGCAATATTACCTGTATTAATACTTCCTTTATCAATGCCACTTACTTTTATTAAGGAATCTAAACCTATTAATAGCTTCTTATTATTTAATGCGTCTATTCCCAATTTTGTAACGAGTCTATTTTCTTTAAGCAAAGGCACGATATCTGCTATTGTCCCTATTGCACAAAGTGCATAAAGAAGATCCCAATTTATATTAGTTAGCTTAAAATCCTTTGCAATACCCTGAACCAGTTTTAAGGAAACCCCAACTCCTGCTAAGAATGGCGTATCATAATCATCATTCAAGTGAGGATTAATAATCGCATTTGCATTTGGTAATTTATCAGCACATTGATGATGGTCAGTTATTATTACTTTAGAGCCAAATTCTCTGATTATATCTACTTCTTTGTTTGCTGTTATTCCACAATCTACTGTTATAATAAGGTCATATTTTTTAGCCAATGTCTTAATTGATTCTTCACTTAAGCCATATCCCTCTTTAATTCTGTCGGGGATATACCAATCAACTTCATAATCAATCATCTTAAAGAAATGAGTTAATAAAGCAGTAGAAGTAATTCCATCTACATCATAATCCCCATAAACAACAATTTTTTCTTTTTTAGTGATTGCATCTTTAATGATTTCTACAGCTTCCTTCATTCCTGACAAATCATAAGGATCATTAAATCCAAGTTCCTTAGTAGCTAAAAAGCTATTTATTTCATCCATTGAATAGCCTCTATTTAGTAAAACTTGATATGACATAGGTAAAAACTTTGGTATAAAACCACTTTTATTATATTCCCAAACACTCTCTGGTTTTTTTATATTCAATTATGTACCTACTCTCATCTTAATAATATTGCTATTATACATCAAACTTAGGATTTATTAAAAGAATCTAACTAGAACTTATCAATATTAGAGCCAATTATCTTCTTCTCCAAATAACTTCTTTTTATAATAGCTTTCGCTGTGATATATTGCTGCCAATGGATTATGTCCTAATACCCTATCTTTTACAGCTAACACCGTAGTGGGTCCTTCTATGTATTTAATGAAAAGACTATCATGACCCACACACAGTCCTAAAATAATATTTAACTCAGTTTTTTTATTGTTTAGCAATAGCGCTTGTCCAATTGGATTACACATTGATTCTTTTTGATAAGGATTAAACTTATCCTCTTCTTTGATCCCAGCACTACTTTTATCTAAAGCTCCGCAGCAGCAAACTGCAGAGATGACATCAAAACCTTTATGTCTAAAAAACCTGCTAACAATTTTTGCTTCTCTTGAAAGCCCTACACAAAAAGCTAATCCAATTTTCTTTATTTCAGATAGTTTAGCAAACTCTGCTATTTCTTCGATTCTTGTCATTTGGCAATATCCTGTTTTTTCAACATGGGCAGCAATCTGAGAAATTTTAATATTTTCTTCTTTTTTATATTCCTTTATAACACTTTCAATCCACTTCTTATCTTTGGCTGGGCAGTTTGTCAAATCAGATGTTTCTGACCTTTGACACTCTTTATCAAAACACTCAGCACAGTTACTCATGCAAACACTCCTCTTATTTTATTAAAGCTACCTTTCATTATATCAAAAATTGACTACTAACTAAATAAGGCCTGTCATTATGACAGACCTTATTATCTTATTCCCCTGGAACCTTTCTAGTTTCATACTTCAGTATTTCAATATAACCCATTTTTTCTAACTTATCTCTAAATTCTTGTGGTGTTTTCTTTTTCATTGGTAGATCATCCATTTGTGACAACATATACAATAATTTAGCAACCATAGCTGCATCCATTTGGATAGCTTTTGGATTTAACTTATCTAAACTATCATAATAAGTATGTCCAAATCCTCTTGGCGCTCCTGAAGAAGAAGGTGCTGCAGATGCATAGGTAGCTGCTGGGAATCCATTAGCAGCAAAATAATACATATCTGAATACAGACTAATCCTATCTCCTACTGATATAGATGTCTCGTATATTTCGTTTAAAAGTTTTTTGAAGAAAGAAATATTCTCTGACCAACCCTGAAGTGAAAATGTACCGTTAAAACCACGACCAGCACCATCTAAATTCAACATAAATACAAAATTTTCATCTAAGTGATTTTTAACATACTCTTCAGATCCAATTAAACCAGTCTCTTCTTGAGCAAAGGCTACAAATCTTATTGTCCTTTTAAGCTCTCCTTTAAAATTAGCTAAAGCACGAGCTGTCTCCATAACAACTGCTGTACCTGCTCCATTATCATTAGCTGATTCATTAATATCGTGGCCATCATAATGTCCACCTATCAGGATTATTTCATCAGGCTTTTCACTACCTATTATCTCTCCTACTACATTATAAGAATTTGTTCTTTGTATTGTATTATCACTATAAATTCTTAAACTAACATCTTTATCTCTAGCTAATCTTAAGAGAAAATGTCCTGTCTCATAAGATACTGATATAGCTGGAACTTCACATGGTTTATTAAAACGTGCTGATCCAGTTTCAGGCAGACCTCCAGGCTCACCTCTCATCCAAATAAAACCTATCGCGCCTGCTTCAATTGCTCTTCCAAGCTTCTCTCCACGATGCATTTGCCTATGATAAAACTTAGGAGTTGCTGTATTGACCATAGCAATAGCACCCTTTAGCTTTTCTCTATTATCTTCGTAAGCTTGAGGGTCTCCATCTCCAAGATATACAAGTTTACCCTCAATCTCACCAGGTGGACAAAATGGTAAAGCAATGCAATCTACTTCTTTAACAATTGGATCAAAAACACTTAGTCTTGTCTCTTTTCTAGTCCAACCATTACATTCAAACTCTTCTTTTTCTGCCTTATCAAGGCCATACTCTAGCATCTTAGTCCTGATAAACTCTGCAGCTAAGCGCTCTTCTTCGCTTCCCCCAAACCTAGACCCAAACTTTTCAACTAATTCTTCAACAAAATTTGCACCATTTCTTGACAAGTGCAACTGACTTACAATTGTATTTAGTGCATCCATATTTCCCCTCCTATAATTCTTCTAACAAACGTATTAGCAAGGCAGTCCTATTAGGAATATGCTTAGCGATAGTATGCTCAGTTTCAGCATGTGCTCCATTACCTACTGAGCCTAATCCATCAATAGTTGGAACACCTAGTGCTGCAGTAAAATTACCATCGCTTCCTCCACCTGTGGAAGCCTCTTCTAAATTAAATCCTAAATCGTTTGCAATACTTTTAGCTAACTGAAACATCTCAATAGTCTTATCTGAACGAATCATCGGAGGTCTATTTATTCCTCCACTTGCTTTTACTTCTGTTCCTACAATAAAAGATTTTCTATCTAATATTTCTTTTGAAATCCTTCTTGCCTCATCTATTGTTTCTACTCTTATATCAATTGTTGCACTCGCATTTGCAGCAACAACATTTGTTTTGGTTCCCCCTACAACTGTACCTACATTCACAGTTGTGCCTAGTTGGTCATTTGCTAATCCGTTTAAGTCAAGTATTTGATGGGCCAATTCGCTTATTGCACTAATTCCTTCTTTTGGTGCACTTCCAGAATGAGATGCTTTGCCTTTTATCTCTAAATCAAATCTTCCAACACCTTTTCTAAACGTTTTAAGTGCTCCTTTAGGTGGTACTGAAGGCTCTAATACTAAGGTGCAATCACTTCTTCTAGCTAAATCTTCAATAATATGCCTTGATGTCTGTGAGCCTATTTCTTCATCACTATTAAAAAGTATTCTTATATTTTTCTTCTCTATTTTATTCCTGTTTATTGCTTCTTCTACTGCAAATATAGCTTGCACTGCTCCCGTTTTCATGTCATATACGCCTGGTCCTCTCAATACCCCTTCATTATATGAAAAAGGGATTCTTTCTAAAGTCCCTAGTGGCCAAACAGTATCAATATGACACAAGATTAATAGATTTTTATCTGCATCTTCAACTATATATTCAGCTAATAAATGATTTCCTCTTGATTCATTTACTAATATGTTTGTCTGCATGCCCTTTTCTTTGCACAATTTTGATAAATAACCAATTAGCTTATCTATAGCCTCTTTTTCATCTGATGGAGATTCATATTCAACAACTGTTTTAATTACTTTGATTATCTCAGGTAGTCTGACTTCCATTTTCTTAACTAGTTCTGACATTTTAAGCTCCCCCATTAATATTTTTTAACTTACTTCAATTACTATAAGTGAACCAAACTGACTTAATCAGCTCATTCTTCTCACTAATTTTATTAATTCGAGTTAAAGTGCTAAAATCCTTTTTAATTCTACTACCTAAATTTATATTTTTAGCTTTATTTGTATTGACAAAAGTTCTTTATTTCTGGTAACCTTACATAAAATAAATAAAGAGCAACCTTTAAAACGGTCCAGAGAGGCCGGTAAGGGAACACAATTATGGGATCATAGTGCCTTCCTACCGGCTGTAGGAAGGCATTTTTATTTTTCAACTAGTTACAATTGAAAGGATGATCGGATTTTGCAAAGCTTATATAAGACTTCTCATCTACTAGACACTGAACATTTGAGTCACAAAGAGTTAAACCTAATTTTTGATTTAGCTAGGAAGTTTAAAAACAATGATACCCTAGGCACACATCGAGGAACTAATGTAGGATTTCTATTTCATGAAGCAAGCACTAGAACCAAAGGTTCATTTCTAATTGCTTGCAAAAACCTTGGCATTAATGTTTTAGATTTAAGCCCACAAAACAGCTCCTTTGTTAAGGGAGAGTCGCTGGTTGATACTGCAGAAAACTTAATTGCTCTGGGTGTTAATCTATTTGTAATTAGACATAACCAATCAGGAATTATGAACTACTTAAGTGAAAAAATAGACGTACCCATAATAAATGGTGGTGATGGCATGCATGCTCATCCTACACAAGCTTTACTTGATGCCTTTACCTTGATTGAACACTTTGGCTCTATAGAGAACAAAAAGGTTTCAATAATAGGAGACATCAAGCACAGCAGAGTTGCTAGAAGCAACATTCATACTCTAAAGACTCTCGGGGCAGAGATAACGGTTATAGGGCCTAAAACATTCATACCTATAGGGATAGAAAAAATGGGAGTAAATATATCTTACTCTTTAGACACAATACTAGAATCAGATATTATTATGGCTTTGAGAATTCAAAAGGAAAGACAATTGTCTGGTTTAATTCCAAGTTTTTCTGATTATGCAAGCTGTTATGGTATAAAGGAAAAACACTTGACTGAAATCAAGAGTGAAGCAGTTATTATGCATCCAGGACCAGTTAATAGAGGCATTGAAATCTCTGGTAAAGTAGCTGATAGCAAAAACAGTTTAATTTTGGAACAAACAACTAATGGAATATTCATTCGAATGGCAGTTATATCACTATTATTAGAAGGGAATTTATAAATGAACAGTTTTGTAATTAAAAATGGATTAGTTATTGATCCAAAAAACAATATTAATGAGATTTTAGATATTGAAGTGATCGATGGAGTCATTACTAGAGTTGAAAAAAATATAAACAGTAATCTTAAACATATAGATGCTAAACATAAGCTAGTTTGTCCTGGTTTTGTAGAAATTCATGCTCACTTTAGAGAACCTGGATATACTCATAAAGAAGATTTGCAAACTGGAAGCTTAGCTGCACTTAAAGGAGGCTATACTACAGTATGTGTCATGCCAAATACCAATCCTGTTATTGATGCACCTTACTTAGTTGATTACCTTAAGTTGAGAGCAAAAAATCTTAACTTAGTCAATATAGAGGTAATAGGTGCAGTAACAAAAAGCTTAGCAGGACAAGAACTTGCCAATATGGCTTTACTAAAAAAATCAGGCGTAGTGGCTTTCTCTGATGATGGTATGCCTATCATGAATGCGAAAATAATGAGAAATGCTCTAAATTATTTAGAGAATCTTGAAGCACCAATTATTTTACATGAAGAAGACCATAATTTAAGTCTACCAGCAACCATGAATGAAGGTAGTGTGAGTACTAAGTTAGGATTAACTGGCACTCCTGGCTTAGCAGAAGAAGTGATGATAGCTAGAGATATAGTATTAGCAAAAGAGAGTAAAACTAGAGTTCATGTTGCTCATGTAAGCACTAAAAAGTCTGTTAAACTGATTAGAGCAGCAAAAGAAGAAGGTATTAATATAACTTGTGAAGTAACTCCTCATCACCTCACCCTATCTGAAGAAGAATTATTAACCAGACCATATGATACTAATCTTAAAATGAGCCCTCCACTGCGAACTAAGGAAGACATCTATGAATGTATTGCAGGAATAAATGATGGTACAATCGACGCTATTGCTACAGACCATGCACCTCATAGTATTGCAGAAAAAGATCAAGAGTTTTCCAATGCTCCAAATGGAATAATAGGCCTTGAATCTGCATTTTCAATCCTTTACATGAATTTAGTTAAGAAAGAGTTAACTAGTCTTTTTAATTTAGTTTCTAAACTAACAATAGAACCTGCAAAGGTGCTTAATCTAAATAAAGGATCTTTATCGGTTGGCTCAAGTGCCGATATTACTATAATTGATTTAGATCAAGAGTACATTTTAGATAGAAGCAATTTAGGAAGTAAAAGTAGCAACTCACCTTGGATAAACAAAAAACTTTTAGGTAAAGTTAAAAGGGTATATGTTAATGGTATAGAGAAACTAACGGAGGAAAGTCATGACTAAAAAAATGCTTTTTGACACTCAGATACTAACAAATGAGCTAATTTGCGATGATGTCTACTTAATGAAGTTTAAAAATGAAGAGTTTGCAAAAACAGTAAGACCTGGTCAATTTGTTCAAGTCAGCACAGACTTTAACAACCAGACATTTTTACGCAGACCAATTAGTATTTTTGATGTGGAAATGGAAAATAATATTATAATGCTTCTTTATAAAGTTGTGGGAAAAGGAACCAAATATTTCTCTAGCTTAAAACCTAATGATAACATTAATATTCTTGGACCACTAGGCAATAGCTTTAGCTTAGAACATAATAATCCTTTAATAATTGGTGGCGGGATTGGCGTTGCTCCACTTAAATACTTAGTAAGAGAAATGAATAAAAATAATATTAAACCTGATTTAATTCTAGGTTTTTCATGTGCTGAGCAAGCAAAAATGGCTAGACTTTTCAATGATTTAGACTGCAACATCAATATTTGCACCGATAAAAAGAGCGAATACTTTCATGGAAATAGCTGTCAGCTAGCAGCAGTAGTGTTAGAAGACAATCAATATGATTCAATTTATGCTTGTGGTCCAAATATTATGCTACAAAACATACCTCAAGTAAGTATCCCCACTTATGTCTCTTTAGAAGAGTATATGGCTTGTGGAGTTGGCGCCTGCTTAGGTTGTGCTGTAAAAACCACAGTAGGTAGCTATGTTCATGTTTGCAAAGACGGACCTGTTTTTGAAGCTAAAGGAGTTATATTAAATGAATAAACTTAAGCAAACCCTTTTTGGTGTTGATTTTAATAACCCTGTATTCTCAGATTCTGGCACATTTGGCTATGGTAGAGATTACGAAGATTTCATTCCAGTTAATGAAATTGGTGCAGTTGTGACAAAAGGAACCTCCCTTGTGGAATGGAAAGGCAATCCAGCTCCAAGAATTTATGAAACTGCTGCTGGTATGCTAAATTCGATTGGTCTGCAAAATCCAGGTATAGAACACTTTCTACTTAATGACCTTCCTTACCTGATTGAGAAAAATGCTAAAGTAATTTTGAATGTTGCTGGTCATACTGCAGAGCAATATGAAGAAATAGTAACTAAGTGTCAAGACTATACTCAGCAAATTCATGCTTTAGAGATTAATATTTCCTGTCCAAATGTAACAGAAGGCGGAATGGCTTTTGGAACTAATCCAGATATTGTTTATGAACTTTTAACTAAGCTTAAAAAAGTGTCTGATATACCACTAATAGCAAAACTATCTCCTAACGTAACAGATATTGTTGAAATAGCAAAAGCTGCAGAAAGTGCTCAAGTTGATAGTTTATCTCTTATCAACACGCTTTCCGGAATAGCTATTGACATAAAAACCAAAAAACCTGTTCTTGGAAATATTTATGGAGGCTTATCTGGGCCAGCAATCAAACCAGTAGCTTTGAAAATGGTATATCAAGTAAGTCAGGCTTGTAAGGTTCCCATAATAGGCATGGGTGGAATTATGAATAGCACTGATGCTATTGAGTTCTTTTTGGCTGGAGCAAGTGCAATACAGGTTGGCACAGCAGTATTTGTAAACCCTAAGGTGCATCATGAAATCATAAAAGGTATCAATCAATATTTATCTGATAATAATTATACACATTTATCCGATATTATTGGTTTGTCTTGGAAGGAGTAGTTTAATGGATAAAATTAATGAGAGACTTATTTTGGCGTTGGATGTAGATACTGAAGAGGAAGCCATAGAAATAGTAACAGAGTTGTCTGACCTAATTGGATATTTTAAAATTGGTATGCAACTATATTATTCATGTGGTAATAGCCTAGTAGAAAAGATTATTGACCTTGGTGGTAATGTATTTCTAGACTTAAAAATGCATGACATACCCAACACAGTTTTTAATGGAGCTAGAGTTGTTTCTAAACTGGGAGTTAAAATGACAAATTTTCATGCTTCAGGCGGTTTTGAAATGATGCAAATGGCTGCTAAAGGACTAAGCACGCCAAGTGACTCGTCCCCACCTATTGGTATAGCTGTTACTGTATTAACCTCACTTAATGAAAACGATTTAACTGAGTTAGGAATTAAAGCAAGTGTTAATGATACTGTAAAGAAATGGGCATTGCTTACTAAGAGAGCTGGCCTAAAGGGCATAGTTTGTTCACCTAAGGAAATCTCTTTAGTTAAAGAAGCTTGTGGTGAAGATTTCATAACTGTAACTCCTGGTATTAGACCTAGGTGGTCAACTGATGATGATCAAAAGAGAATTACTACTCCATATGATGCTATCAAAGCTGGTGGTGATTACTTAGTAATAGGAAGGCCAATTAGAGCTGCTGAAAATCGCAGGGATGCAACTAAGAAAGTATTGACAGAGATGCAACAAGGCTTAGATGACTATAGAAAAGAAAGAGGTATTTAAAATGGCAAAAGATTTTGTTAAATTATTTGAAGAGCTTGGAGTTATTTTAGACGGACATTTTTTACTTACATCAGGGAAGCATAGCCCTACTTTTTTACAATGCTCACAATTAATGCAGTATCCTGAGCATACCAGCACAGTTGTCAAAGAACTTGCAGCAATGATTGGTGAGACTGATGCAGAAGTTGTAGTAGGACCTGCTATGGGTGGCATCATATTATCATATGAGATAGCTAGACATTTAGGAATTAAGGCAATATATGCTGAGAAAACAGAAAATGGTATGGAGTTTCGAAGAGGTTTCAAACTTCAGCCAGGCACAAAAGTATTAGTTATTGAAGATGCAGTTTCAACAGGAGGATCTGTTAGAAAAGCAATGGATGCATGTGAAAAAGCAAATCTTGATGTTGTTGGAGTTGCAATTGTTGTTGATAGAAGCAATGGTAAAGTAAGATTGCACGAGAATCAGCATGCTCTAATTACTCTTGATATACCATCATATGATGCAGATTCATGTCCATTATGTAAAGAGCAAAAGCCTTTAATAAGTCCTAAAGATTTAAGTATGTAAGCAGGATATTCCTTAAATTAATAGAAATATTAAACTATAGGAGGTTTTAAAATGGATGATGTAATAAAAAAAATGAGAGAAAACAATGTTTTTCACATTCAAAGCCTGCAAAAAGCTATGGATGATGTTTTGTGGCATCAGTATTTAGGTCATAAAGCAAAAATTGATAAATGGAGAATAATTGGACCTACACCTGCAAATACTACTGCGCAAAGCGACCAAAACAAAGGGAATCCTTTTGTTTTCTGGATTTACACTTTTGTGCCAAAAGCAATTAAAGATGATAGTAAGCATCCTCTAATGGTTTATGTTCATGGAGGAGTTCATGAAAATTTATCGACAAAAGATTATCATATTATTGAAGAGTTGCTTGACCAAGGATATGTAATTGTCGCTCCAGAATATCGGGGCAGCACTGGTTATGGTGAAGAGTATTACAAATTAATTGATTATGGTGGATTAGAAACTGAAGATACCTTTGCAGCAAGAAATTGGGCTGTTGAAAACTTAGAAATAGTTGATGAAAATAGAGTAGGAATAATGGGATGGTCTCATGGAGGCCTTCATACACTTTTTAATATTTTTGATCACCCAAATAGTTATACAGCAGCATATGCTGGAGTACCTGTTAGTGATCTCGTTGCTCGGATGGGCTACAAAGGAGAGAAATATCATAGCCTTTATTATGCTGATTATCACATTGGCAAATCTGCAGTGGAAGATCCCAATGAGTATAAGAGAAGATCTCCAGCGTGGAATGCTCATAAGTTGGCTACCCCTCTTTTAATCCATACTACTACAAGCGACGAGGATGTAAATGTTTTGGAAGTAGAACACTTAATTAAATCACTTAAGGCTGAAGGGAAAGACTTTGAGTATAAAATTTATGACAATGCTCCTGGTGGTCATGTATTTGACAGAATTGATACAAAAGAAGCTAAGCAAATACGTAAGAAAGCTTATGAGTTTTTAGCAAAACATTTGGAGCCCCCTTATAAAATATAAGAGTAATCTCAAAATACAAATAGAGTGACTTCTAGCAATTGACTAATTTGTCATGTTCTAGTAATCACTCTATGTTATTTTTAACTAAAATCCCACTAAGTTATACATACTGAACATCGGCACTATAACTGCAAGCAAAATACCACCTACAATAACTGCAAGACCTAAATTAATAACTGGTTCTAATAACTTATCAAGTCTTTCGCTCATATTCTTAACATCAATTTCATACAGACTAGCTGCTTTTTCCATCATTACATCAACAGAGCCAGATTCTTCACCTACCATTAGCATATTTACAATTAAAGGTGGATAATACTTATCATCTCTAAAAGCCTGAGCCATTGTGCGACCTCTTATTACATTATCTCTTGCACTTTCAATTGCCCTTGTCATAACTGGACTACTCAAACTTCTTTGTATAAGTGTTAGCGAAGTGATGATGTCAATGCCTCTTGATTGAAGTGTAGCAAATATTCTACAAAATCTGGCTAATGAGTTTAGTTTTTTCAACTCTCCTATTACTGGTATTTTATATCCCAGCCAATCAAAAAACATACTTCCTCTAGCTGTTCTTTTCCAAATAATTATTAATATAGCGAAAATTATAATGCCAATCAGTACTAAAAAACCGTAACTAATTAAGAAGTTACTCACTTGAATTAATACTTGTGTAGGCAATGGTAAGTCGCTTCCTAACTCTGTATAAGCTTGGACAAATGCTGGAACCATCTGTGTCATCAGTAACCAAATAACAGCAAGTGACATTATAACAATAACTATTGGATAATACATAGCTGTTTTCATTTTTTGCTTCATCTCATGCTCTTGGTTATAAAATGCAACAATTTGATCAAGAGAATCTTCCATTACACCTGCTTCCTCTCCAACTTGAAACATATTAACCATTAATTCTGGAAAATAAGTTGGATGTTTTTCCATAGATTTGCCTACTTGTTTACCTTGCCTTACATCTGTTAATATCTCTTGCTGCACTGCTCTAAAACCTTTATTTTCAGTTTGTTGAGCAAGAGTCGTTATAATATATGCTACAGGAACCCCAGCTGAATACATAGCATGGAATTGATTAGCCCATATTGCCAAATCTCTTGAAGATATTCTTGATCCCACAAGTTTCAATGAGTCAAAAGCTCTTTTTACATTTACTCTTCGTCTAGAAATACTCGATACATATAATCCTCTTTCTTTTAGAACAGTCAAAGCAGCTCTTTCACTTTCAGCACTTATGGAGCCTGTTTCTACTGTACCTGCTTTATTTCTCGCTTTGAAAGCATAATCTGGCATATAATCACCTCTATGATTCTGGAATTAATCTTTTATAGATGTCTCTAGATATCTTCTTCTCTGCATATAAATTCTTGATAGAATTATCCATTGTCAGCATACCCTGACTTGAACTAGTTTGCATGACTGAATGTAACTGAAATGTTTTTTCTTCTCTTATTAAATTTCTTACTGCTGAAGTTACTATTAAAATTTCTGCTGCTGCAACCCTTCCTCCATTACTCCCGGGTAAAAGCTTTT
This sequence comes from Clostridia bacterium, assembly GCA_003557085.1. Classification (GTDB taxonomy): domain Bacteria; phylum Bacillota; class UBA994; order PWPR01; family PWPR01; genus PWPR01. The sequence continues at coordinate 19,312 of PWPR01000126.1, forward strand.
GGAAAACAGCTCCTTTTAATGAAATAGCTAGCTGCAATGCTACTTGTTTTCTTTGATGAGGAGGGAAGATACCCAAAATACGATCAATAGACTCAACTACACCTGGTGTATGCATTGTAGCAAAAACTAAATGGCCTGTTTCTGCGGCTTTAAGGGCTATATCAGTTGTTTCAGTGTCTCTCATTTCTCCTATAAGTATAACATCTGGGTCCTCTCTTAAAGAAGCTCTTAATCCACTAGCAAATGATAAGGTATCCTTTCCTATCTCTCTTTGTCTAATCAGTGAGTTTTTGTTTTCGTGGATAAATTCTATTGGATCCTCAAGTGTTAAGATATGCTTTGCTGAGTTTACATTTATATGATTTATCAATGATGCCAGTGTTGTTGATTTACCACTACCTGTTGGCCCAGTAATTATAACCAAACCGCTTTCATTGTCTGCTAATCGCAGTAAGTTTCTTGGCAATCCTAAGGATGAAAATTTTGGAACCTTATCTGGAATTATCCGAAAAGAACATCCTAATCTTCCTTGTGTCCTGAATACATTTGCTCTATATCTAGCAAAATTTGGTATTGAAAAAGCAAAGTCTACTTCTCCTTTATTATTAAGTCTTTTAAAATCATGTTCACTTGTAATTTGCTTAACTAATTTTTCCACATCTTCTTCTTTGACTATTATTGAAGAACTTTTTGTAACTTTGCCATCTATTCTATATATTGGAGGCATGTCGATTTCTATATGTAAGTCAGATGCATTTCTTTCTTTCATATTCTTTAAACTTTCAATTATACTCACGTTTTTCACCAACTTCTTTTAATATAAGCTATACTCATCAGTTCCTCTACTGTAGTAAGTCCTTCTATAACCTTCTTCGTTACATCATCTTTCAAAGTAATCATCTCTAAGGTGTTAACTGAGTAATTTTTAATGGCTGATGCTGGCTCTCTTTCTACTACCATTTTTGTAATTTCCTCATCAATTTTTAAAAACTCGAAAACTCCTATTCGTCCCTTATAGCCAGTACTATGGCAATGAGTACATCCTCTGCCTGCCTTTGAAAGCTTTATTTCTTCAACTTCTTTATCTAAGTATTTACCAACACTTAGCGCCTCCCACATAGGGTCTGACTTTCTTAGTACATGCTCTTCATAGCATCTTGGGCATACTTTTCTAACTAATCTTTGAGCAACTACACCAACTATGGATGAAGCAATTAAGAACTCTGCGACTCCCATGTCTATCAGCCTTGTTAGCGTACTTGCTGCATCGTTAGTGTGTAGAGTGCTTAGCACTAAATGCCCTGTCAAAGCTGCCCTTATTGCGATTTCAGCTGTTTCAGTATCTCTAATCTCTCCTACCATAACTATATTAGGATCCTGCCTTAATACAGCTCTTAGAACTGTGGCATAAGTCAGTCCTATTTTAGCATTGATACTTACTTGATTAATACCGTTTAACCTATATTCAGTCGGATCTTCTATGGTAATTATATTTTTAAAAGGGTCATTTAATATTTCTAGACAACTATATAAAGTAGTAGTTTTACCACTACCTGTTGGTCCTGTAACTAAAAGCATTCCGTATGGAAGCTTCAGTACATCTCTAACACTATTTACAATTTCATCAGGCATGCCTAGCGTTTCTAATGAAAACTTGTTTTGAGTGTTATCATGGACTCTAATTACAACTTTCTCTCCTCTTATTGTAGGAATAATAGAAACTCTAAAATCTATCTCTCTACCCTTAAAAATTTGTCGAAAAGCACCGTCTTGAGGCAATCTTCTTTCTGATATATCAAGATTTGACATAATCTTGAATCGTGCAACTATCGGGTTATGTAGGTCCATTCCTAAATCTCGAAGAACCTGTAGTTGCCCATCCACTCTATACCTAACTTTTAAGTTGAGGTCGCTTGGTTCTATATGGATGTCACTTGCTTCATCCTCTACTGCTTGAATTATCATGGCATTAACCATTCTAATCAGAGGAGCATCATCGTCGGAAATGTTTATTATGTCAGTCATCCTTAATGAGCTATCTTTTTCACCAGAAGGAGCTAAATATAACCACTCAATAGCCCTCTCAATATCTCTTCTTGTTACTACAATTAGTTTTAACCTTTTATTGGTTTGGTAGTGGATATCATCTAATGCTATTACATCTGTTGGATCTGCAGTTGCTAAAGTTAAAACATCGTCTTCTATTGAAATCGGAACAACTTGATGTTTCTCTACTAATGATTGATTTACCATCTCTAACGCTTCTGGCTGAAAACTCAAATTTGATATTTGAGCAAAAGGTATATTGTATTGATCACTTAAAGTTATTGCTATATCATCTTCTGTAACATAGCCAAACTCTACTAAAGTTTCACCTAACCTTAAGTTAAGCTCTTTTTGTTTAGATAATGCATCTTTTAACTCGTCTTGGGAAATTAAACCTCTATCGACGAGGAGATCCCCTAATCTTATTTTTTTCGCCATATATATCCCACCTTAAGTAATCCTTATATCTATTATAGCCATAAGCTAATACTTTGTCGATGTGAACAACCTAATGTCGCTCTTTAATAAATACATTTACTGTTTAAAATCACAAGAAAAACCTTAACTAAGGTCTTCCTTATAATAAATTAGTATATACATTTTGAACATCATCAGCTTCTTCCAAAGAATCTAGTAGGCTTTCTATAGCATCTTCATGTTCTTGTGGCAGAGCTATTGTATTTTTTGCTATAAAGCCTATCTCTACCTCTGCTAACCTTAGATTCATTTTTTCAAGTTTGCCACTTATATTATATACATCACTTGGATTGGTATATATCAAGAAAAAATCATTATCTTCTACTACGTCTTCTCCACCCACTTCTAAAACAAGAAGGATAAGGTCATCAAATGACAAGTTAGCATCGCTGAGCGTTATTATGCCTTTTCTATCAAACATCCAAGATACACAACCATCTTGTCCCAGTGATCCCCCATACTTAGATAAAATATGTCTGGTATCTGCAGCAGCTCTTTTCCTATTATCAGTAGCCATCTCTAGAAGAATTGCTACTCCTCCAGGGCCATATCCTTCATATAGAAATTCTTCAAAATTATTGTCTCCAGTATTACCCAAACCTCTATCTATAGCTCTATTTATATTATCATTAGGTATATTGTTTAAACGTGCATTGTCTAAAGCCAATCGAAGTCTAGGGTTTAAGTCAGGGTCTGCACCAGCTGACTTAACTGCAATTATTATCTCTCTACTAATTCTAGTAAACAGCTTTGCTCTTTTATTATCTTGTCGAGCTTTACGATGCTTTCTGTTTGCAAACTTTGAGTGTCCAGCCATTTTTACTCCTCTTTATAGGTAGGAGGCATTCTAAACTTATGCCTACTGTTATTATGCATAGATTTAATATTTTCTGCTATATCTTCTGGCAACTCTACACCTTCAATATATTTATCAAGTTGTTTATACGTAAAACCCATCTCTTGTTCATCAGTCTGATTTGCCCATAATCCTGCTGAAGGTTCTTTTTCTATCACTTTAATAGGTATTTCAAGGTGTCTAGACATTTCATACACCTCTTGTTTTGATAAATGAGCTAATGGCATCAAGTCAGCAGCACCATCACCCCACTTTGTAAAATACCCAACATATCTTTCATCTCTGTTGCCAGTTCCGATAACTAATTTATTAAAAGCATTAGCATAAAAATATAAAGCTGCCATTCTTAATCTCGGTTTAATATTTGCTAAAGACATTCTATTTGGCTCAGCGCAATGAACTGTTAACTCATTTACAAATAAATCAAAAATTTGGTCTAAATTTACCTCTAATACCTTAACTCCTATCTCCTCTGCTACTAAGTAAGCATCTAATGCATCTTGCTCGTCTGAATGGCAAGGCAAGATAACTGCCATTGTTTTTCCTGGAGTAGCTCTTTCACACAAGGCCACTGCTAATGCTGAGTCTATTCCACCACTTAAACCTAAAACAAAGCCATCTGAATTAGTTTTCTCATTATACTCTCTCAACCAGTTTACTAATCCATCAATTTTTTTAT
>PWPR01000162.1 GCA_003557085.1 Clostridia bacterium
AAATACCGCCGTTACTGAAAAGTGGTTGCCAAATTATGATCTTTGTAAAAATAAACTTGAACCTTTAGAGATAGAAGTAAAGCTAGTTCATGAGGATTCTGAGCTGCCTTTTGAAGATGATAGTTTTGATATAATCTTAAATAGGCATGAATCTTTTGATAGTAGTGAAGTACAAAGAATACTAAAACCAGGAGGTCTATTTATAACACAACAAATAGGAGGCAAAAATAACGAGTTCCTATCTAATGCTTTGATAAAAGATTTTAAGCCTTTATATCCAGACCATAATATGAAGAATACCAAGAAGAAACTTGAGAATAATAACTTGGAAATATTATTTCTTGATGAGTACTATCCAAAGCTTAGATTTTACGATATTGGAGCAATTGTTTATTTTGCAAAAATTATCAAGTGGGAGTTTCCAAATTTTTCAGTTGATAAATGTTTTGATGCTTTATGCAAAATGTATGATGAACTGAAGGGTAAAGGTTTTATCGAGAGTACTGAGCATAGATTTGTGATTGTTGCAAAAAATCTTGGTTAATTAGACTTTCTAAGATAAGAATTTAATTATATTGTTATCACTATAAGCTGGAACATAATTAATTAAGTTACGTCCAATTGAGGCATAAAATTCAGGGGGTAAACATGATGGATCCTATTATTGTTGCACCATATTCAGATGAATGGCCAAAGCTGTTTAGTGAACTAGGGAGGAATCTTAGATTTAACTTGGGAGAAATAGCACTTAGAATAGATCACATAGGGTCTACTTCTATACCTGGTTTAGCTGCAAAGCCTGTAATTGATGTTCAAATTTCTGTAGATTCTTTTGAGCCTTTTGATGTAATTAAGTAATCACTACGAAAGTCTGGTTTTGAGTATAGAGCTAATAATCCGGAGTTAACAAAGCGGTACTTTAGAGAAGTTTGTGGAGGAAGAAGAACTCACATACATGTAAGAAAGAAAGGCTCATGGCACGAGCAAATTCCGCTGCTTTTTAGAGATTATTTAAGAAAAGATACTTTAGACGGGGAGCTATATCAAAGAGAGAAGTATAGATTAGCTAAACAGTTTAAAAACAATCGTAGGGCCTACGTAGAAGCAAAAGATAGAATTTTTTGGGAGATTATATTTCGAGCTGATAAATGGGCAGCTGAAAGATGTTGGCAGCCAGGACTAACAGATGCATAAGCAAAAGCTATATGAGAAAAGCACATCAATGAATGTGTTTTTTTTATAAGAAAAACTGTCAACCAAATAAATTTATTTGGTTGACAAAGCAAGGTGAGATGACTAGAATCCTACTAGGGGTGAATAGCATGACGGACACAAAAATACTTAAGTATTTAGAGATTAAAAAAGGCGAAATAGTTTCTGGAGGGCAGCTTGCACAAAGACTTCAAGTTAGCAGAACAGCAATATGGAAAGCAATACATAAGCTAATAGAGCAAGGGCATGATATAGAAACTATGCCAAACAGAGGCTATAGGCTCAAAGGAAAAAGCGATGGGATTTATCAAGAAGGTATTTCTGCCAAGTTAAAAACAGAAAATTTAGGAAAAGAAATAGAAATTTTACAATCAATAGATTCTACAAACACATACCTAAAAGAAATAGCTGACTTAAAGAGAGAAGGATTTGTTGTAGTAGCAAATGAACAAAGCAGAGGTCGGGGTAGACAGGGCAGAAAGTTTATATCACCAGCAAATGAAGGAATATATATGAGTGTTTTGCTTAAGCCAGATTTTGAAATCAATATAATTAAAATAATGACGGTTTTGGCAGCAGTAGCTGTCAGTAATGCCTTAAAATCATTGTTTAATATTGAAACAAATATTAAATGGGTAAATGATATATACGTCAATAATAAAAAAATATGTGGGATTTTAACTGAAGCAACAGTATCAGCAGAGTTGGGAGTAATAGAGAATCTTTATTTAGGCATTGGGATTAATACAGGTATAGTTGCAAACGAAGTGAAAAGCATAGCGACATCAGTTTTTGAGCTAACAAGTGAACGAGGGATAAGAAATGACTTGATTGCTGAAGTCCTTAATGAAGTAGAGAGGATTTACAAGTCAATCTCGAATGATAAAAAGAAGGGTATGTTACTAAATGAATATACCAAAAGACTAATGTTAGTAAATGAAATAGTTCTTATTAAAGCTAAAAATTATGAGTTTGAAGCTAAAATATTAGGAGTTGATAGCACTGGTGCTCTGTTAATAGAAAAAGAAGGGAGAACCCAAAAACTAGTTTCAGGAGAAATTAATTATGGGTTTAATACAGAAAATGAAAAAAAGAACTAAAATAAGTACAAAAGAAATGGCTAGAATTGCTATTTTTGTTGCAGTCACTGCTATACTTGCTCAAATAGCCATCCCATTACCTTTTTCTCCAGTACCGATATCATTTGGAATTATTGCAGTATATGCAGCTGCCCTATTGCTAAAACCTAAATCAGCTATGATATCTCAAATTCTTTACATAATGTTAGGTGCGATAGGTTTACCAGTTTTTGGAGGTTTCCAAGGAGGTGTAGGCATATTAGTGGGACCTACAGGAGGATACTTAATATCATACCCATTAGTTGCTTTCTTAATATCCTATTCCTTAAACAGTAATAGAGTAGAAAAGTTAACATTAAAAAACGAGATGTCATTAATTAAAGTACAGGTAATTGCATTCATGTCAATTGTAATATCTCATTTATTATTGTACACTCTTGGAGCTGCATGGCTATCTTTTATTTTAAAGTTGAGCTTTAATGAAGCTATGATAATAGGTATATATCCATTCGCATTCTTAGATTTGATCAAAATTGTTCTTTCAGTTATAACAATAGTTCCGATGCGACAAAGATTAACAAGAACTGGATTCTTGGATATGCATTTCCAAAAATACTCTTCTGAACAAAATTTAAATTGAATATTGCTTATATATTCATACAACTACTATAAGAAAATGCTCTACATCTAAAGATGACTATAGATTTCTTGTTGTTGTAGAAGATGAAGTGTAGATTAATAATTAAATCTGTGAAATAATTAAATTAGTGCTAAATTGATGTGATAGAGAGGTAAGTTTATGATAGAGTCAAAGAATAAAAGATTACTAGATTTTGTTAAGACTATTAGAGATAAAAGTAGTACTAAAGATATATATTTAGAATATGAAGAAGATATTAAAAACGTATCACCTAATGATATGTTTAAAGTGTTTAGTAGCTTGCTAGATGAAGGAGATTCTCCTGAAGAAATTTTAGAGTATTTAGATAAAGTTATCAATGTGTTTTATGAGCCTTTAGCTAATTCTAATATACATGAAGCTAATTTTACATTGCTAGAAAATATGCTTGAGAATAATAAGTGGTTAAACAATCACATGGATAGTATAAAATCTTTGCTAAAAGATAAAGATATAGTTAGTCATAAAGAAGAGTTCAAAGCGAAAATTACTCAACTACAAGACTTCAACAGTCACTATGAAATAAAAGAAAATATTATATTCCCATATTTAGAAAAGAAGGCGAAAAATTTCGAGGGCTTAAATATAATGTGGGAGCTTCATAATCAAGTTAAGGAAGTAACTAAAGAAGCAGTTGTATTGCTTAGTAAAGACAATTTTAGTGAAAATGAGTTCTATGTAATTATAGGAAAACTATTTTTTTCTTATTTGGGTGTAGCACAAAAAGAAGAATTGATTTTGTTTCCTACTGCAATAGCTGAGTTGAATGATTATGAATGGAAAGAAATGCATATTCAGAGTTTAGAATATGAGTGGCCTTTTATTCATATTGATAAGACAGGTATGTCAGAAATAGATAAGGTTAACTATAGTGAAGTAGTATTTGCAACTAAAACTGGAGAACTGTCATATGAAGAGTTGCTGGCAATTTTAGGCCGTTTATCGATTGATTTTACATTTGTTGATAAAGATAACAAAGTAAAGTTTTTTTCAGAAAGTGCAGATAGAGTTTTTCCTCGTTCACCAGCTATTATAGGGAGAGATGTTAAGAATTGTCATCCTCCTGGTAGCTTAAATATTGTGGAAGAAATCTTGGAAAAGTTTAAATCTGGAGAAGAAAGTTCAGCAAAGTTTTGGATTAAGCTAGAAAATAAAGTTATTATGATTCAATATTTTGCATTAAGAGATAAGAATAATAGCTATTTAGGTACTTTGGAGGTTAGCCAAGATATTACTGAAATTAAGAATGTTGAAGGAGAAAGACGGTTGTTAGATTGGGGTGAGTAAAAAAACTTTTGCATTGTAAACAGTATTTGAAATAAGGAGATTTACATGGAGTCAAAGAGTTTAATTATAATCATTTTTATAGCTATCAACTTGTATTCTTTTATCATTATGGGTATGGATAAAAGAAAAGCTATAAAACAAAAAACAAGATTTAAGGAAAGTTATCTTATTTCTTTAGCAATAACCTTTGGAGCCTTAGGAGTTTTTTTAGGTAGTGTTTCTTTTAATCACAAAAAACAAAAAAGTAAATTTAAAATTATTCCTATAATTATGATAATACAGTTGATTTTAATATATTTAATAATATAATTTTTGAATAAAGTGGAACTTCCACTTTATTTTTTTATTACTAAAAAAAGTAAACTGTTTCAAAATGCAGCTTTTTATATGGCAGTAATACCTATAATTGACATATGAACAAAATGACTGTTATACTTATAGTATTATTTCTATATGCTAAAATATTTATTAATCTTGACTTAAATACTAGGATTTTAATTAAAATTTTAGATAAGGACAAATGCACAAAACAGTATTTTTATGAGTAAGTGGTTCAGATATACATATAGTTTGAATGTAAAATTTTTGTTGAAGTATTAGTTATTATAAAATTTTTATCATGTGAAAGGGATGGTAATATGTATTTTAGGAGAGGATTAAATAAAACTCTTTTGGTTTTAATCATACCTATATTAGTTTTTACAGCTTGTACAAGTGAAGCAGGGAATATAGATATACCACTTAATGCTGAAGAAATTGTGCAAAACGAGGTTGCAAATTTATTAAGAAACGTCTCAACAGATTTTATGGTTGATGGTAGCATTATTTTAGAGAACATTGATAATAATCCTGAGGAATATATTTTATTTGATATAAGACGTAATGAAGATTATCTTAGAGGACATATCAAAGGTGCAATTAACCTCCCTTATGCTGACTTTAGAAATAAGGTGAATGTTTTACCTAAAGATAGAACAATATATTTAGTGTGTTATTCGGGGCAAACATCAGGGCAGACTACTATGGCTGCAACTTTACTTGGTTACACTGTATATTCATTTCAAGGTGGTATGAACTTTGGGTTTTCTGCTATCGAAGATAATGAAAAATGGCTAGCACAAAGTAGCAATCCTTTACCAGAAGCAAAAGAATTAGAACTTAATAAAAGACAGCAAATTTTGTGGGATGCCGGTACAAGTTTCTTCAATGATAGAACAGACTTCATAGTTGCTCCAAATCACTTAGAAGCTTTAATAAAAGATGTTCCTGATTCAATCATAGTTTTAGATATAAGAAGTGAAGAATCCTTTGTTACGGGACATATCAAAGGAGCTATAAATATTCCTTTTGAAGAAATTGGTAACAACTTAAATAAAATTAAAACTAACAGGGCTATTTACGTAGTATCATATACTGGTCAGAAAGCTGGGGCTATAGTTGGAGCGCTAAGAATTGCAAACTACAATGCAATGTTACTAAGAAGAGGGATTCTAAGTTGGCGAAGTGCAAACTTGCCATTAATAGATGAATAGAAGAGAGGAGGAGACTTTTTGAATCAGAGCTCAATAAAGTTGTTAGTTAGCATACTTATAACTACAATGTTAGTTGGAAGTGCACTTTTCATTCATTATAATATTCTTCTGCCATGTATGCCTCTATTCTATGAGCCAGATCAAGAAATTGTATGGGATTTTCCTTCTATGGAAAGTTCATATTGTATTGACTGTCACACTAATGAGGCAGTTATTGCTGCTTCTACATATGCACAAGATCTCCCAACACCAGAAAATACTGGAGGATCAGGAGCGCCTGGACCACAGTTGGAAACTGTGGAAATGTTTTTAGTTTCAGAAGATTTTTTAAATACTGCTCATGGTGTGTTAGGTTGTATTACATGTCATGGTGGGCAGAACGTGCCAGTTCAAGAGCAGGCTCATGCAGGTATGTTTTCTTATCCTTCAAGAGAGTTTGAAACAACATGTGGTGCTTGTCATGGGGATATTACTAGCATGTACTCATCATCGATTCACTACAATCTTCAGGGTATGCAGCATGGGTTATTAGAGTTTAGCAATTATGGGTCCTTTTCTGATGCTCACGTTCATAAAGAAGTGTTCGAATCAGATTGCTTCAAATGTCATGCTACGTGTGGAGATTGCCATGTTAGTAGACCTAAAAGTTATTCAGAAGGATTAATTGATCAGCACTTTTTCTTTGAATCTCCACCTATGGAAGAGACTTGCTATGGATGTCATAATGCTAGGAATGCTGGGGAGTATATGGGTATGTTTAATTTTGATTCTGATGTCCATAATGAGATGGAAATGACATGTATGGATTGTCACCCAGTGAGTAATTTTCATGGCACTGGTGAAATGACATATAATATGTGGGAGGAAGAACTGCCATCATGCCTTGACTGTCATGAGGACAAGTACTACAAAGAAGCAAGTGACTTGCACCATACTGTACATGAAGGCTCTTTATCTTGTCAGGTTTGTCA
>PWPR01000131.1 GCA_003557085.1 Clostridia bacterium
CATACCCTGTTTGCAAAAGACCTACGTTTCTAAAAGGGTCGAAACCTGGCATAGTCTTAAACAATCCTGTTAACGAATCAAACTTTCCTGTTGATATACCCGAGTTAAACTCTTTTCCACCTAAGCTGAGTATTTTTCTGCTCATATTTTTCTAAAACCTTTTCTTCTTAATTTAGTTTTAAAATTAGGATGCCTTTTCGCATAAAATGACCTCATCTCTCTTACCATCTCGTCTTTAAGATTCTTTAAATAAGGAACCTTATCTGGCATGTTAATTTGTGCCCAATCTAATGCCGCACCTATAGACAGTATTCTGTGGAAATCACTATCAAATCCTGGCACCTTGTCTGTATCACTAGGACTGAAAACATCCACACTTCTTTCAAAATGAATCCTTAATCCTTTGTCGGTAGTAACCTGGTTCTCATCTGGCTTGGGATATAAGAATATACTTCTTGCCTTGGCATCATATTGTAATGGAAGACCTGGTGTCTTCATGTACTCTGATAATGCTACCTTAATTTGTGTCTTATCTATTGCCCTAACTAATCGATAATCACCCTTACTATCTTTTACCTCAACTCTTTTAATCGTTCTTGCCGTACTTGGTAGTTGATAATCTTGTTGCTCGTGATTAAGAGTAGTTGTTGCTATTGCAAAAGTTGTGGCATTTGAATCATTAAAATCCCAATCTGGTGTAGAGTCCCAAATCCAGTTGTTGACTCTCCTATACCACTCATTTATATTTCTTGTTTTGTCGTTTATGTTATAGGTTGAGGTGTCATCTGTTGACAATCCTAGTAACCCATTTACATCTTGGACAAGCCCTTGTTTATTGACTGTATCTGAAAATATCATTTTTCTTTTTTAACCTCCTCTAAGAATTTTATATAATCCTTAGTTTCGGAAATTACTAGTTGCACTTGACCTAATAGATTCTCTAGATTTTTGTCCGCTAAACTTCTCCTAGAGATATATCTCTCTTTTAATTCTGCCCTATGAAGCTTATCCTTTTCTTCTTGCAAAACCTGCTCTAATGTTTCTTTTTTATTCATATAACCAATTATTGTTTTTAATATACCAGTTTATAGTTTTGGTTAAACTTTCTTCAAATGTTTTAGGATATTTGAATCCCATTTTTTCTAATTTTGTGCCATCTAATGAATATCTTATATCGTTGCCTGGTCTTTTACTATGGAAATCTGTTAGTTCATATTTAAGTGGTTTGCCAAGTACCTTTGAAACAAACTCTGCCATATCCATATTAGTCATCTCTCTTTCACCAGATATATTGTATTTATCTCCTGATTTGTGATTTTCTGTTAAGAACAAAAGTGCTTTTAAAACATTTCTGGCATGAACATAAAACCTTGAACCTGAATTTCCTTTTTGCGAATGTATTTGTATTTTTTCTCCTTTTAGTATTTTTCTTATACAAAGTGGTATGAACTTTTCTGCGTGCTGTCTTTCTCCAAAAACGTTTACTGTATGCGTTATTATCGAAGGTATCTTATATGTGTTTTCAAATGCTACTACCAGTTCTTCCCCACCTGCCTTTGATGCCGAATAAGGGTTGGTTGCTCTATATCTATCCCATTCTTTATATGTCGTTTCTCCGGGTGCTGGTCCAAACACCTCATCAGTTGAAAAGTATATAAACAGTTTTGGCATAACCTCTCTGGCATAATTCAGTATATTACAAGTCCCTACAACATTATCCATCACAAACGATAGTGGGTCTTCTATACTTCTATCTACATGCGAACTCGCCGCAACATGCCAGATATAATCTACCTTTCCTATTTTCTTTTTTATAAATGTGCCCAATGGTGCTTTTAAATCCCACCACACAAACTGAACTCTCTTTTTGTGTTCTTGCCAATCCTCTATATCCAAGAGTCTTTCAAGGTTTCCTGACATATCTAGTCTGTCTAGTATGACTATTTCCCAATCTGTTTCTCTTAAAAGTCCTTCTACTAAATGACTTCCAATAAATCCTGCTGCACCTGTAATCAAAACCTTACTCATTGTTCTTTAATATAAATTTTGTAATCTTATTTTTAATCAACTTGCAATTAGGGATTATACAATGTCCTCCTATTTTGCCTTTCATGTATTTTAATACTGGTCTTATTACATTATCCATTCCCATTTTTTTATAACCTTCGTTATATGTTTTGTTTGACTCTGTATAAATCTTATTAAAATCTAGGTTATTCTTTTTGCACCACTTGTAAAGTATTTTGTTGAACATTATATTCCAGCCATAATATGTTGTTGACCATATTTTTAATGCTTCTGTTTCTTCTGGTTTATCCATTTCTACTATATTTATTCCGAATCCTTCAAAATATTCCTTTAATTCTTTGCTTTTGGGTGCTAAATATTTTACAAATGTTTTTATTGATTCTGATAGATTGGGATGTACTCCTCTAACAGGACTGTGATATGCACCAAGTTTTGTACTTGTTCCTACTGGTGCTGTTGAATGTATTACTGTGTATTTGGGATTGTATGCTCTTTGATATTTGCGAACTTCTTTTATAAACTTTTTTGAGTAGGGAAAGCAGATATGTATTATATCAAAACTATCATTAATTATTGTCTTGTCGTGCATCTTGCCTCCTATAACCCTATGCAAAGATGTTCCTATTTGCCCTGCACCTATAATCAAACTTTTCATATTTTATTAAACATTGTTTTAAAACGATTTACATAAGTATGATTTTTTAATGCCTCCTGATGTCCTGCTTCTCTTATTTCCTCTCTTTCTTTGGGGTGTTCCTGGTAATATTTAACTAGTTTTTCTGCTTCTTCTGATGTTTCAAAATATACTTTATGAACTTTGTCTTTGAAAAACTCATCATAATCTGGATATTTCTTTGTCAGACAGAACCCTGAACACATTGGTATTATCCAAGACCTGTTTGATGTGTATCCTGGAACATCCCAAAAATGTGATATGTCTAATGATACATCTGCTGTTCCATATATTTCTGGCATTTTTCTATAAATATTTGCTCTTTTTTTGTCATCTGTGCTATTTATTTGTTTACCATTTGTTCTCTTTAATATATCAGAAACAATCTTTGCTCTTTTACTTCGCCAATTTACATCAGATATTTGTCCTATAAAAACAAGTGATTCTTTATATTTGGGGTCTGTATGCCTTTCTTTTATCTCATAACAAGCTAATGGTAGATATTCTGCTTCTAAGTTATAGTAGTACTTGTAGTATTTCTTTTGTCCTTTGTTTGAAACAAACATCTTATCTATTGTCTTTGACAAGTCCGTTTTAATTGTACCTCTCGTTCTTTCATCTCTATAGTCCCCAAACCAGAATATTATTTTCGCATCAGTATTATTCTTAATCTTATTTCTTGCCCAAGGATTATAAACAATATCGCTATATGCATAAAGAACTATATCTGGTTTAAATTCAATAACCTTATCTGCGAATGAACTATCATACATACTATCTACAAAGATATAATCTATATTCATTTTTGAAAGTGCTTCCTGTATTCCTTTAAAGTGCGGACACTCTAATTCGTATTCGGGGTATTTACACCCACATACTGCTACTCTCATTGCGTTTTTGCTTTATAAACTATCCCAGCATATCTTCTTTCAAGTTCTCTGTCATATTCACCACTTTCCCCCTTTCTTTTTAGTGAATAACTACCTACGTGTTCTACTAAAACATCTGGTCTTATTATTGCTTTAAACTTCTTGTTAAATCTGTGTGCCCATTCAGAGTCTTGTCCATATAAGTAGAAATCTTCATCAAAATATCCTACTTTATCAAATATTTCTTTTTTATAAAGAACACATTGTCCTGCAAAAACACCATTCGCTTTCTTGGGTGGTTTATTTTCTGGCTTACTTGCTCTCTGTTCTGAGCAAGAAGTTTCTGTAACCATTGGAAGTGCTACATACTCTATACTTTCCATTAATTTCGTCAGCCAACCTTTCGGCACAAATACATCACTATCCATTATACATACATAATCACAAGTGGATTCTTTAATAAGTTTGTTCCAAATCTTTGATATATTTGATACATTCGGTCTGTTGTCATATAAATTTAATTTGAAAGGATGGTCTGTATTTTCAACTATATGTGCCACACACTTCTTTTCTACCTCTGGGTCTTTATATTTCAAAACTATTATTTCAACCCTTTTTGTCTCTTGTTCTGTTGTTAAAGGTTCTTTAACTATTTTTAATATATCTTTTATTGTTTGTTTCATTTTTATTTATATAAATTCCATTCTTCTGTATCCTCAAACACATTCTTTTTTAATAATTCTATTGAACGATTTATATGTTCTTCGTCGTTGAAAGGTGATTGCCAATCTCTGCCCAATGGTGTTTTGATTCCCTTTCTTGCTCTTGTAAAATCTATAAGTTTTATATTTTTACCATCTGTTACCATATTACAGGGTGCGAAATCTCTATGTTCTACATTTAACCTTTTAAGTTCATCTCTTAATCCTTCTAGCCATTTTATAAGTTTTTCTTTGCCAATCTCTTTTACTACACTTGGGTAGAAAAGATAATCCCCCTTTGGTCTCCCGTTCATCCCCATTGTTCTGCCACCATTTTTCATAATAAACCCTGCATCTGTTTCTTTTATAAACTCTATAAAGTAGGGACTCCTATATCTTTTAAGAAAGTTTATTTCTGTAAACATTCTTTCCTTCGCTTCTGGAAAATATTTAAATACTTTTCTGACAGTATCTCCTTCTATAACTATAAATGATTCTCCGCTTTCTATTATTTTTTGATTACCACTATCGTCCATATATAGTTGTTAAGTTTCTTGTGTTCTTTTGTTTCTGATTTAAATTTTATATCTTTTCTTGATTGATGCTTTCTTATAAACTTTGGAACTTCTCCTCTAAACTTATTTGCAGGTTCATCAAAATGTTCTTTTGGTCCTGTAAATATTATTGTTCCTTTTTTAATTTTTTTATAAACTCTTCCTACATCATAGGAGTGTGTATAAACATAATATACATCTGCTTTTGGTATTGGGTCTTTATAATAATCTCCAAACATTGCCTGTTCTATTCCTCTTTCAAGTGCCTTCTTGCAGTTATCTTCACTTTTATCAAATGCTATTCTGCTTTTACAATTTTTAAGTTGCGATAAAAACTCTCCTTGGTGTGCTCCCAGGTCGCATACTACTTTATTCTCGGCGTAAGGTTCTATATATTTTATAAGTTGCTTTGGCGTATTCATTTTACCATCCGTATTTTATCATACTGCTTATATATTCTACATCTTCTTCTGTCATTTTTGTATGTATTGGAAGACACAAGTATTTAGGTTCCATTTTGTCCATTGTGGGAAACTTACCTTTAACATAAGGTTTAAATATTGTGTATAAATCATGCCTTACGTGAACTGAGTTTGTCTCAACGCCTGCTTCTTCAAGTTTCTTTGCAAATCTATCTTTATTGTCCACTAACACGGTAAACATCCAACTCACATCTCCTTTCTTCTTAGGTATAAGTTCTAAACCCTCTATGTTTTTTAAATGTTCTCTATATGCGTTGTCAATCTTCTCATAATATGCCAGCACATCATCTGAATCTTTAAGATTTTCTATTCCTATGGCAACATTCAGATTATTTGTATGACACTTATAACCAACTTCGGATATATCATAAGTCATTTCTCTTCTTTCCCAATTCTCATATTGACGCCAGTTTCTTTTAATCTTTAAATCTCTATCTATGCCAAACCACCTTATGCGTTTTGCTTTTTCATAATCTTTCTTCTTCTTACAAGTTATCATTCCTCCGTCAACAGAAGTAACATGTTTAATAGCCTGAAAAGAGAAACATCCATAATCTCCTATTGTTCCTGCATACTTCCCTTTGTATTTAGCTCCTATCGCTTGTGCTACATCTTCTATGACTGGTAGTTTATGCTTGCGTGCTATCTCTATTATTCTATCCATATCACACACAGCACCTCCATAATGCATAACCATTATTGCTTTGGTTTTGGGCGTAATCTTTCTTTCAATGTCGTCTGGGTCTATTGTAAAGTCGTCTTGAATATCACAGAATACTGGTTTGGCTTTTAACCACAATAGTGGATGCCATGCCGCAGGACATGTTAATAAGGGTCCTACAACCTCATCTCCTTCTTCAACTCCTGCTAATATATAGCAAAGATGAATTGCTGACGTGCATGAATTAACTGCTACTGCATACTTAGCCCCATATTTGTTTTTAAACTGCCCCTCAAATTTGGGTATCAATGGTCCTTGCCCTATATACTTTGAGTTCA
>PWPR01000165.1 GCA_003557085.1 Clostridia bacterium
TCTTGTGGTTGACAATAGATGAACAATTAAATGAACTGACTAGTTTTTGGATATATATTTTGCACTCTCTAAAGGATAGATTAGAAGTAGGCGAATTGATTAATAGTATGAATAATACTTTTACTGATGATGAAGTCTATTCTGTTTTGGCTCATTTAATAGATTTACTTGATAGTGATCAAGATTTACATATTGTGTTAGATGACTTTCATTTAATTGAAGATGAAAAGCTTGTTGATAGTATCGAATTTTTTATCAAGAACTCAAGTGACAATGCTCGCTTAGTTATTCTTTCAAGAAAAGATCTTCCCTTTTATTATGCAGACATGTTAGTTGAAGGTAGAGCAGTGCTAATTGAAAATGAAAGCTTACTTCTTTCTGAAGAAGAAAGCCATAAACTTCTCACAAGAACATTAAAAATTAAAAATGAAACAGAAGTAAGAGAAATTGCTAATAAAGCTGAAGGTTGGTGCGCTGGCTTGCATTTGCTATCTTTAACAGAAAGAAGTGCTGAAAGAGAAGCTACTAAGAAATTAGGACTTAAAGCAGCTGAGTACTTAGCTGAAGAGATTTTTAATACATTTGATAAAGATATAAAAGAATTTTTAGTGAAAACATCAGTTATTAGAAATCTGAGTAGCGATATATGTGACCTATTATTAGAAAAAGAAGACTCTAGCAGTATTTTAAATGAGCTTTATCATAAAAATACTTTTCTTAGTAAGCTAGAAGGCGAAGAAAGCTATAGATATAATCATTTATTTGAAGAGTTTTTGCGTAGCAGGTTTAGTAAGCTTCCAAAAATAGAAAAAGAGAGATTTAATAGAAGGGCTGCTGGTATTTATCTCAGGAAGTTTGACTTTCATGAAGCTCTTTATCATTATTCTCTAGCTGAAGACTACGAGAGTATGCTTGATATTTTAGGTAGCAATGAGATTAGTTCAACATATTGGCAATACTTTAATCTAATCCCCACTGAAGTTGTTATAACTAGTTTAGAAATGTCTATTCAGAAGATATTTTATCATTATTGTAATAATGAATGGGATAAGTGTTTTGAATTTTTAGAGTATATGAAGAGGAGCTCTTTAGATGAAGAAATAGTGTCAATTATATTAAGATTTTTAACATTAATGCAGGAGTATCATGATGTTCAAGATATAAGTTTAACTAAAGCGGATATTGAAAAACTTGATGTCAAAGATATTACAAAATCTATTATAGGTTTAGCTTTGTCAGGGCTTTTTGTAGCAAATGACGAGTATCAAATAGCACTAGATTACATAGATTATGCACTACTACGTGCTAAAGAGAGTACTAATCCATATATTAAATATTTCGCACTGGCTTGTAAAACACAGATTCACGAGGAAATTGGGAACCTTAATATATGTCTCTCCTTATATCAAGATGCATTTAATCTCATAGATAGAAATAAGGCATTAAGTCATTTAAACCTAAATGTAAACATTGGTATTGCAGGGGTATATATAAAGCAATTAGAGTTAGAGAAGGCCAGTAAATGCCTAGAAAAGGCAAAGTCATTAATGAATGTCCGTTATAAGATTTTTCAAATTGCTATTATGATGAATAGCTTAGAGGTGTTGATCCTAAGTGAGGAAATTACTAAAGCAAAAGCTGTTTTTGAAGAAATGCTAAAAGTGGATTTTGAGAATAACCCATTATACTTATCTTTTGCAGTTAGATTGATGGATCAGGTTGGTGTGTATAAAGAAGATATAATCGATCAACTTATTAGGTTAGTTGAAGATAATAACGCTTTACGTAAAAAAATGAATATATCACTTGCCTATGCAAGAGGGTTAATCATCAAAGAGAAGTATGAGAAAGCGAGAAGTGTTTTGAGTGAGCTTCTTAAAATCTGCAGGCAGAAATCTCTTAAGATTAAACTTGTAGAAGCCACCATACTCAAAGCTAGAGTTTTGAAGGAGAATTCTGAAGAAGATCAACGAGTAGTAATTAATTTACTTAAAGAAGCTATTAATTATAGCTATGAGGATATGATATTTGGAGAGTACAAGGTTGCTGCTAAAGAGATAGCAGAAGTTTTAATAGAACATCAAGAGCATATTAAACAGGATCTTTCTGAAGAAGAGTTGGTGTTTTTTAATAAAGTATTAAGTATAACTAAAACAAAATCTGCTCTTGATGCTTTAAGTGAAAGAGAGTTAGATGTACTTAATGTATTAGCCACAGGTGCCACAAATAAAGAAATTGCCAAGGAGTTGAATGTCTCCGTGGCAACCGTTAAAACTCATTTAATAAACATATTTTCAAAGTTAGGTGTGTCTAATAGGGTAGAAGCGGTGCAAAAAGCAAGAAAAGATATGGCAATAAATTAAGAAATATAATAGATAAGCAATGGCTAAGTAAAGCACACAAAAGAAAAAGGGCGAGAGTTTTGGAAAACAAAGCTCTCGCCTAGACATAAACTAAGTAAGCAACTGACTTATAGCGTTTATATCATATAAAAATCAATTATTTTCAGGGTGATAAGGCTTTATGTTAAAATCATAAAACATAGAGACTGTGTTAGCTGCATGTTCTAGTACAATTAAGCCAGAAACACTATTTTCAACTACTGCTCCTTCCATAATCTCCAAAGAAGGAGTGTCTGGCAAATTATCTCCTAATTCTTCTTTACTAATATACATAACTGAGTTAAATTTATTGCTAGGCTTATGTTCCACAATAATTTTTATATATACTTTTCTTGTGTTATCAATTCTTACTGGGTCTGATTCAAAGCCGCTATATGATACCCCCCAAGTGCCTTGTAATCTACTAAACTCTACTTCTAATCGAGTATTTTTTTCATTTTGTGTTGTTTCAAAGTATATGCCTATTTTGGGAATAGTATTTCCAGCTGCCCCTTCAGTTTCTATAGTAACATTAATCTCGTAACTTCCATCAAAACGATTCTTTATAGAAAAGCTTTCTCCCTGCTCTTCTACAGAGAGTCTTATTGATGTAATATTATTAACTGTGACTTCCTCAGCAGTCCATCCTTCGCTTATGTATAAGTATTCCTCATACTCATCGACGGGGGATATTTTATTGTCCTCTCCTATTATGTACCAGTTATTATTATCATCAGTAAGATCAAATCCTATTCCAGAGATATCATCGTCATTATTGCTACCATTGCCATTATCACCATTTCCAGGGTCTTCAATCATACTTATTTGTGATAAAGTCCATTTTAATACGCTTTCATCCCATTTGAACTCTTTATCTTTCTGTCTTGGAATAAGGCCTTCACCAATAAAGCCCGCTTGAATGAGTTTTTCTTGGTCAAAATCATCAGGAAACTCGTTATTATCAAGTTCTATATAGTAAGCATATTGCCCAGTAACTCTATTAAGAGTTGCTAAATCTGCCTCATCAGCAGCAATATTTGCATTAGCTATTGTTGTGAATACTCGTGGGACTCCTAAAGATAGGATTATTATAAGTATTAATAAGACTGCTAGTAACTCAAGTAAAGTATAGCCTTTATTGTTTTTTATAATCACCAAAGTGAAGCCTCACCTCTTTTACTTAGTTTAATAAAAAAAATTTATGTTAGAGCAAGCTATTTTATGTTTATACTATCTTATACTATCTTATATTTTACAATATTTTGTAAATATATAAAGCAATTAGCAAATATTTAAAGTAAATTTTAAGTTAATCACGAATAATGAAGAAGAAAATAAAAAGCCAACACTTTTATGAAGAAAATAACTAAGGTTAAAAGAAGTATGATAAGATTATATCAGCAAAAAAACAATTATGAGGTAAATTATGAAATCAAAAAGTAGAATAAAGATCGTTGTAGTGCTTGCAGTAATAATAATGCTAATCATATTAGTAATAGTTCCTCACTTAATAATAGGAGATATGGTTAATATGCATGTCAGCTTTGAAACAGTTTATAGTGCACAGGATTATGGCTTGGAAGCAAAGGAACTTTGGTTAGAGACTGAAGATGGGTTAAATATTGTAACATACTTTGTTCCAGTGGAGAATGCTCAGGGTTCTGTAATATTTCTATCAGGAATTCATAATCCTTCAGTGACTGCTTTCTATGGGCATGCAAAAATGCTAGCTGATTGGGGTTATGACTCATATTTACTAGAGATGAGGGCACATGGAGAGAGTGAAGGAGATGTTATTTCACTAGGGTTCAAAGAAGTATTAGATGTAGATGCTGTAGTTAATTACATTGTGAGCAGTGAAATGAAAAATAAGCCTATTATTGTTTATGGACTTTCTATGGGTGGGGCAGTTGCTATCAACTCAATTGGGAGCAATGATAATATTGATGGAGTCATAAGCTTATCAGCATATTCTTCTTTTACTGATAATTTCTCTGATAATATGTTGATGATGAATATGCCTAAGTTTTATGTAAGCTTGCAAAAGCCTTTTGTAACGCTTTACACCAGTTTTAAATACGGTTTTGACACAACTAGGTTAACGCCAAAAAATATGATTAAGAATTTAGGAGATAGGCCAGCTTTGCTGATACACTCTAGAGAAGATGACCAGGTGCCAGTAGAAAACTTGAGTAGAATACTTCAAAATGCACCTAGTCATGTAAATCACTGGATAAGAGAAGGAAATTATCATATGATATTGGACGGACTTATGTTTCTAGAGCCATGGGAAGATGAAGAATATAGAGATTTTATTTTTAGTTTTCTGTCTGAATTTACAAAAGCTGAGTAGTTCAAAACTGCCTTGCTTAGTTTGCTGACTTACCTTTTATACATTCAAAAAACTGAATAAAGAAATCTAGTAAAGTTGGGGAAACCCCAACTTTAGTGGGGTGTCAGAGTAAGTCATTGTTGTTAAACTCAGATATGAAGGAGTGATGACAATGGCAAAACAAGATTTAGGTGCTGCTAGAGCAGCTAACTCATTAAACTTTTTCAAGTGTCACGAAGCAAATTGGATGTTGCAGAGGACACTTGCTTATATGAATGTTAATGCTGCTGAGCTAGGTGAATGCCTTTATGTTGCAACAAAAATTAATGAAAAAGATGCAGAAAGTTGGCCCAGAGAGTGGTCAAGATTAGCAGAAAAGGTGTATATGCAAGGAGAAGAGTCGTTACTGCAAGAGGATAAAATAAGCGCAAGGAACTCATTTTTAAGGGCTTCAAATTACTATCGAGCTGCCCAATATGGATGTATACCAGATCATAAAGACTATGATATGCTTTTAGAAAGAAGTGTAGATGCTTTTGAAAAGGCTTCCAAGCTGTATGATCCAGTCGTTAAGAAAGTTAGCATTGAGTTTGAAGGAACAAGCTTGCCAGGGTATTTTTGGAGAGCTGACAACTCAGATAAGAAAAGACCAACATTGTTTGTAGCAGGTGGTAATGATGATACAATTGAGGAAGATTTTATGATAATAGCACAGGCTGCTATTAATAGAGGGTATAACTTCTTCACATTTTCTTATCCTGGGCATCGCAATGCTGTACATACAGATAACAAACAAGTAAAGAGATATGATTATGAGGTTCCTTTTAAGAAAGCTTTTGATGTTCTTGAAGAACAAGTTGGAGTGGATGAGCGAATAGCGCTTGCTGGATTTAGTGGTGGTGGTTATGTTGCACCAAGAGTTGCGATTTATGAGGATAGAGTGAAGGTATTAATAGCTAATAATCCTATGATTGACTATGCTAGAGTTGCTGATGCATTGCTTGGACCTTTAGTTAGAGGAATCCCTAGTTCTTTACTAAGTTTTGTAGTAAACAAGAAGCTTGAGAAGAAGCCTTTAATGAAAGCCTATATGGAGTATGGCTTATATACAGCAGGATATCAAGACTACAGTTTAGTAGAGTGGTTAAAATCAAATGAAGCTCAACAAGAGTGGGCAAAGTTCAATATCGTTGATAAGTTAGATCAAATAACAGTGCCTACTTTATCACTTGTTGGTAGTGGTGAAGGTGAAGAAATGATTAAGCAAACCAAAGAGTTTCATAGTAAAATAAGCTCAGGCATTAAAGAAATGAAGATGTTTACACTAGAAAAAGATGGTAGTCATGATCATTGTATGCTAGACAATCATTCTAGGATGCATCAAGAAATATTCACTTGGCTAAATAGTGTTTTTGATATTAGGAGTTAATAATAGGCCATAGTGTAACAAACTTATTAGTATATTTATAGAAAAGGGAGGGCAAGTTAGGATGCAACATGATGTGGTAAGAGTTAATAGAGATAATTATAAAGAGTTTTTAAAAATGATACATCTAAGAGTAACTGGAGACAGGTATTGCAAAGAAGCTACAAGAGATTTGGTTAAGGAAAATATTTCTTATGCTAATATCTTAGATAATAAGTCTTTTTATGTATATGCTTTGAAGGTTAATGATGAAATGGTGGCATATATAGCTGCTTCAGTAATTCCTAAAGCTGACAAAAGAAAAGGAACAATGTTTATAGATGAAGTGTGGACATACAAAGAGAGCAGAGGGCTAGGGTTAGCTAAGGAATTAGTTAATAAAGTAATGACTAAAGCTAAGGAACTAGATCTCTGGGAAGTAAGACTTACTGTTGATCTTGATAATGATGTTGCAAGGCATATATATAGAAATTTTGGATTTAAGGAAAAAGAATGCATTTTTGGAAGGGTAAAAGTAAGTGATTAAGGAGTTTTCAGAAATAACTTATCATAGGTATAGCCCAACAGCAAAAGATTTGAGTATTAACTTGCAGGAGCTAAAGAATAAATGTCCTGTATTATCTAATCATGAGAATGTTGATTTTGCAAGTATTAGTACTGGGATGAATCACAATTTCTTTGTTTATATTGATGATCAGATTAGATATCAACTAAAAATACTAGCTCGAAACTCATATCCTGCAGTAGAGAAGATTCATAAAACTTATGAACTGCTGGAGAAGTCTAATGTTAGTGTAAACAAACTAGTTCATGCAAGTAAGGAAATTTTTCCTTATGGGTATTTTCTATATGAATATATAGAAGGCAACACTATAGCAGACTCAAAAGTTTGGATTAGAGATTTTGCCAAAATATTAAGAAGTGTACATGAGATTAAGTTGCCCTTCTATGGGAGTTTATCTGAAGGGTATCAAGCTAAGAATATCTTTCAGTATTATGAGAACATAGACAAAGTAATAGATTCTTCATTTGGACACACATTTATAGAGCCATTCACTATCTATGATTTAGTGGAGAGCGAGATAATTTCAGAAGAATTTCTTACTAAGGTTTTATCATATATTAAAAATCAAGCAGAATCTTTACCTGATTTAGAACCTCATTTGTGTCATGGAGATATGTCTAAAAACAATCTCTTATATTCTAAGGATACTATTTTCTTAATAGATTGGGATGAAGCAAAGAGTCATACCTGGCCTAGTGAGCTTGCAAGGCTTCTCTACTACACTGACGATAAAGAAAAGCAGATTACATTTGACTTATTTGTTAAGCATTATGACTCTAATCTGTCAAATAGTGAAGTATGGAAAATAATCATGCTGGAGCATCTTTATCAACATTTGAGAAACATAATTATAGTAAGTATCTCTAATACAAGAGAGGATGCTATTAAGAGTGTTAAGCCAAGAGTAAGGCAAATATTGAAAGCCATTGAGCAATTAAACAGATGAAAATAGAAACCTTTGATGAAATAAGTGTTATTAAGAGCTTTTAGAATTATCAGTATTCTAAAAGCTCTTTTTAGTGCAGTTATCTGAAACTTATGAAAATCAGACAAGTCAGGTAAATACTTACTCGCACTTAGTCAGTGTTGCTGATGAACTACCATAATCATCACTGATTAAGTAAGCTGATTGCCTCACTTCTGTTTTTGACATCAAGTTTTTGATAAATATTGCTAAGGTGCCATTTCACTGTTTCAACAGAAATGAAAAGCTCCTGAGCTATCTCTTTATTGGTCTTTCCTTTAATTAAGAGCTCAAAGATTTCAATTTCTCTCTTTGTTAGTTTAGTATACAAGCTTGTACTGCTAATAGAAGTAGTACTCTCTTCAAACATTTTTATAATAAGGTCTTTATACTTATGAATTTCACTGTTACTAAAGTAATCATTACATGTATTAATTAAAATATCGTAAAAAGTCAAATCAAGTTTTAAAAAATCTACTACAGAAATTAAGTAATCAGCTTGATATGCTTGAGTTAAAGCTTGAGCTAGATACTTATAAGATTTGTCTTCATCTGATAAATAGTAGTAAGTTAGACTAGCTAGTAGTAGCTTTTCTACAGTGTGCTTTTTATTGATATTATTAATTTTAAGTAAAGAAGCAGTAGATTTTCTAGCTTTTTGCAACTCATTTTTCTTTAAGTTTATCAAGGTCTGAATTATAACGTCTTCAATTTGCCAAGACTTATTTATAGCTATATCTAACTCTTTTAGTAGCTCTTCTGCTTTCTCATATTCATCAAGCATAAGATAAGTTTTCAAAGTGATAATTGAAGACTCAAACATAATGTAGGGAGGCATATCTTCAATAACTTTGGTGGAGTTCAGTTTAGCGGTAATATCATAAACTTCAGATATTTTATCTTCAGATAGTAGCAGTTTTGCATAGAACAAGTTTGCATAGCAAACTTTTAGCTTGTCGTCTTTTGAGGCCATTTCTTTACTCAAGTGTTCTCTTGCCTTTATGAAGTTGCCTCTTTCTCTATGTAGTTCAGAAATAAAAATGTAAATTAAAGAATTCTTTTCTAGAGCAAGCTCTCTTATGCAATTAGCAGAAGTATCTTCAATGAATGACTTCATTTCTCTAATTGCACCCATTGAATACCATAAATTAAGAAGTTTAAAAGATGAAACAGCAGTAAAAAACTGATCGTTTTTAACTATGCTTTTTTTATAGATGTTTGAGTAAACTTTAGCAGCATAGCTATGTTTTGCTATAAGAGCAAGAATATCAGCTTCAACAATTTCTAAGATGCATTCCCAAAAGTAGTTTAGGGTAAAAGATCTCTTTTTAGCTATTTCTAGGTAATGAACAGCTTCATTAGGCTTGTTTTCTAAAAAGAATAGATAAGCCTTTAAAATATCATGAATTTTTCTTAGTTCAGTGAAGCTGTTTAGTAAAATGATTTGTTCTCTTGCTAAGTGAAGGTTTTTAGTGATAAGAGCACAAAACGTTTTAATTGCAACTAGCATAGGGTATTTAACTAACTGCCTCTCTGACAACTTCAGCAGATAATTCAAAGTCTTTGAGACATCAAGAAGCTTTAGTAAAACAGCTTGGTGACAATGAAGATATTCAGCTAACAGGTCAAAATGCTTTTGTGAGTTTAATAAACTGAAAATGTCAGTTATTAACTCATTTTCTTCATAATAATCTAATATTACCTTGAGCTTATTCTCTTTTAGATAGATTCGATTATTAAAGAGATTTTGGATATCTTCTTTGTACTTATACACAATTAACTTGTTTTTAGCTTCCTGATAAACCATGCCAAAATCTACTAGCTCAAAGAGTCCTGCGCTGACAGTATTGGTTGAAAAGAATTTTTCAACTAGCTCAAGAGTGAAGCAAGGTAAAGCAGCACTTAATGAAATTAGTTTCTTAGAATCTTCTGAAAGACTTTGTACTGCTTTATCATCGAAAAGCTTTGATTGCGCTAAAATAGCATAAACTTCAATAGTTCTAATGTTAACCACCTCACTGAACATAGTATTAAACTATAAAAGTAATAGCAGTTGTTATCATATAAAGTATAAGAGATATAGCCAAGCTATGTTTTATGCTGAGACTTTCATGTCAATTATGACCATATCCTACTACTAAATTTCTAGCAACATGGTTTATCTTCTAGAATCTTCTCCTAAAATCCTCTATTCATTTTTGTGTATTAGTAAAAATTGCTAGCCTCAAATGTGTCAATATCATTTCAAGCAAATCGTAGAAATCAAGAGTAAACAGTGTTATTTGACTTTCTTATAAAACTATCTTTAATTCGATGAATATATAAACTAAATACTACATATGTTCAAATAATAGAAAAAAGTATCATAAATAATACATATTTAGGCAATTAACATAGATATTAGCCAATCACAAAAAATATTAGATAATATGAAAAAACTATTGACTTTCTATATACATCAAATTAAATTAATGCTATAATACTGCCACAGGAGTTAGACGGATAAAGAATATTTTTATTAGTATAAAAATATAAAAAAGTTACTTTATGAAATACCCATAAAAAGTATTTGGTTTTGATATTGTGAAAAGTGATTAGTAGAAAGGGATAATCAGTTATGAAAAAAATCGGATTAGTACTCATTTTAGTCATGATAATAGCTCTAGTTTATGCAGCAATTGGTAGTATGGCAGAAGATGAACTAGATCTCACAGGTGCAGTTGTTGCAGTAATAATCGGTGAAGGATATAACGAAGTGGAAACTAGTAGTATTCTAGAGTATCTAGAAAATAGAAATGTAGAAGTGATATTAGCAGGAGTAGAAATAACTACTGTCACTCCATATGATAGATTAAGGGTTACAAGAGAAGTAGAAGTTTTAGTTAAGGACATAAATCCAAATGAGATAGATGGGCTAGTTTTTCCAGGTGGCTATGCTGCTGATAATTTGGCTACAAATGAAGATGTAACAAATCTTGTAAGAAAAGTTGATGAACTAGGAAAACCATGTGCAGCGATACGAAATGCACCTGTTGTTTTTGCTGAAGCAAAAATTGTTGAAGGCAGAAATGTGACATCGGATTACTGGCAACAAAATCCATTAAATAGAGCTAAGGCAAACTGGACAAGTGAAAGAGTCGTTGTAGATGATAACTTGATTACCTCAAGAGGAGCTAGAAGATGGATTCAGGATTTAAGATATTTTAACGCGGAAATAGGATTACTCCTTAATAAGATTTTAATAAATAGAGATAGATAACTGCCTAAAATCTCTAGTTAACTCTGCAGAGCAATTTTAACTACTAAAAGCACTAAAGAATAGTAAGCTTGCATAGAACTAAACAGACGAATTTTTGTAAGAGGTAAATAATGAAAAGAATACTTGGAATTTTAATAGTAATCAGCTTGATTTCAATTGTAACGATTATGTCTTTAGAAAAGCCTCCTAAAAGTGATTTAAACCTAACAGGAGCTAAGGTAATTATGCTAATAGGTGAGGGATATAATGAACAGGAAGCAGGTAGTACTATCAAATATCTTGTTGAAAGAGGAGCAGAAGTAATCATTGTTGGGACGGACCTTATTAGTGTAACCTCATATGATAATACGGGTATATCAAGAAGAATAGAGAAGCTAGTAAATGAAATTAACATAGAAGAGATAGATGCTATTGTAGTTCCTGGTGGTCAATCAGCTTACCAACTGTCTAAAAATCAAGATGTTTTAGTATTTGTAAGAACTGCTTACTTAGAAGGGAAGTTATGTGCAGCAATTTGTTCAGGGCCTAGTGTTTTCATAGAAGCAGGGATACTTGCAGGAAAAAGTGCTACTGCACAGTTTGGTCTAAAAGAAGATTTAACAAGAAGTGGAGCTATGTGGCTTAATTCAAAGGTTGTTGTAGATGAAAACTTAGTAACTTCTAGAATGCCAAGCGACCTAAGATATTTTAATAAAGAAATAGGCATTATGTTAGAAAAGCTTCTTGAAAATAGAGAAAGCTAAAAGTCCAAGTTCTTCTAGGTTTTTACTAAGTTAAATAGTGCTAGCATAAGCTGCTATTAATACCTAAAGCATATAATAGCAGTGGATATTATTAAACTTTAGTCATAAGCAAAAAAACAATGACAATACGGTAATAGGGTCATATAGCTAAAAATTTTATAATAAATGAAGTATGACAAAGCAAAAAGCAATAGGTTATAAAGTGAACATGATGTTTGCTTAAGTATAATTAAATTTAAATAAAGAGGAGATTAATTGATGAAGAAAAAAGTAATAGCAGTAGTTGCAATTCTTGTAATTGCTATAGCATTTGTGATGTTTAGTGTTTTAGCTGAAGATGATTTAGATCTGAATGGTGCGGTTGTAGCAGTACTAATAGGTGAAGGGTATAATGAACAAGAAGCTGGTAGTTCTATAGAGTATCTAGAAGCTAGAGGAGTAGAAGTAATAATAGCAGGAGTAGAACTGACTACCGTTACTCCATATGATAGAGTTAGGGTTTCAAGAGAAATAGAAGTTTTGGTTAAAGATATAAATCTTGACGAGATAGATGCTCTTGTTGTGCCAGGAGGATATGCTGCTAATAATCTTGCTAGAGATGATGATGTTATAAGCCTAGTAAGAGAAGTTGTTGAATCAGGCAAACCATTGGCTGCCATTTGTACTGGCCCGATTGTCTTAGCTGAAGCCGATGTTGTTCAAGGTAGAACTGTAACCTCACAAAGCGGACTGCAAAATGCTTTTTCCAGAGCCAATGCTAACTGGATAAGTTCAAGAGTTGTTGTGGATGAGAATATAATTACGTCAAGAAGACCTAGAGATTTGAGATTCTTTAATGCAGAAATAGGTATCATTTTAAGAGGAATCATTGAAACTAAAGCAAATTAAAAAAACTACAAGTACTGCTGGCATAAAAAATGCTGGCAGTTTTTTATATGATAACTGGTAGCAAATAGTAGTGCTCATCGCAAGTTAGTTTTAGTAAATGAAATGAAGGTTGTGACTATACGAAACTTTTTAAAGCCTAATCTACTCAATATAAAAATAATATTAAATACAATTAAAATCAACAAAAAAATAAGCAAAAAAACTTTTATTAGTGAGTTTGCTATGCTATAATATGAAACTCCATGACCTAAATGGATAATCTATAGTTGAGGAGTTTCAAAATGAAAAATATACAAAATAGACTTTTCTTTGCTACAATATTAGTTTTTATAATTGGAATGGTTAATATATCTTTTAC
Source organism: Clostridia bacterium (assembly GCA_003557085.1). Lineage (GTDB taxonomy): Bacteria > Bacillota > UBA994 > PWPR01 > PWPR01 > PWPR01. The sequence continues at coordinate 12,917 of PWPR01000165.1, forward strand.
TCTTTTAGCGTTTGTGTGCTTTATCACTCCTTTTGTGCTCTACTTCAAAAGTGGTAAACCTTTATGGTGTAGATATATTTGTCCAAGAGCTGGGATGTTTACCAAGTTTTTGAGCAAAATAAGTCTAAAAAAGAAAATGCCTAGACTGCTTAGAAGTAATAATCTTAAAAAATTAGTTATTGGTTACTTTATCTTTAACATGACTTTAGCTGTTGTTACAAGCTTTATGGTAGCATCTGGGAGAATTACTGGTTTAGAGCACATTAGGTTTTTAATGTTTTTTAGGCTACCATTTGAGTTGCCGCAAATACTGACTTTAGATATTTCACCAGCAATAACTCATTTAGGATATAGAATATATTCTATGATGTTTACTACGGTTTTGATAGGATTGATTCTGGGAGTACTATATACACCTAGAACATGGTGTGTAATATGTCCAATTCAGAATTTAACAAAACCACGTAAACAATAGTGAAATGCCAATATATATTTAATAATCAGCAAAGTTAGAGCAAAATCACAGCTTTACTTTGCTGATTTTAAATTTTTGCTAATAGTAGCATTTCTAATTACTTCTCATGATATACAGTGAAAAGTATAAGTAATTTAACAAAAGAAGTTTTCTCAATAGGATAGCTCTAAGTTTTCTAGAGGACTACAATTTGCAATAAAAGTTCTCTATGTAAGTGAAGCAATATGACTAGTATACTTATGTTAGACTTTCTCATTGAACTAGGCTGGGTTTGGTGAATTAGGAATCCTTGTGGGCTTACCCCGAGGAGCGTCAACATAACTGCCTACTTTTAGGGTGCATAAAAAACACATAGGGTGGTTTCTTGAAAGTATAAAACTAAGAATGCAACTTAACTTACCTTTTGAGACACTTGAATCTCTACTTTGACGCGTTTATCTCCTCTCTTGACTTCAAATATTACAATGTCTCCTACCTCTAATTCTTCAACAAGTTTATTAATGTTTTCTGATGTGAAAACTTGAGTACCGTTAAAAGTAATAATTCTATCACCTGGTAATAAGTCAACATCAGCATGCACTTGAAGTACATAGACTCCAGTGCTGTTAAGGTTATAAAGCCATGCTAATCTCCTATCTAAAACATCAATCATTGTAAATCCAAGATCAACTCTTCCAATAACATAACCAAACTCTATAAGGTCATCAATAATACTGATTACTGAGTTAATAGGTATAGCAAACCCAAGGCCTTCAATTCCTGAACCACTGGTTTTAGCATTAACTATTCCCACAAGCTCTCCATGCTTATTAAAGATTCCTCCACCAGAATTTCCTGGGTTAATAGCAGCAGAGGTTTGAAGCAAGGTCATCTCTTGCCCTTCCACTTCGATTTGTCTATCTAAGGCTGAGATGATTCCTTCAGTTACTGTGCCTCCTAATCTACCTAGGGGGCTGCCGATTACTACAGCAAGATCACCAACTGTTAAATTTGCAGAGTTACCTATATTAACAGGGCTAAGGTTTTCAGCATCTATTTTCAACACAGCAATATCACTTAGCATATCACTACCTAATAAAGTAGCTTCATGTTCTAATCCATTATCAAGTCTAACAGTAATTCTATGAGCATTATCTATTACGTGAGCATTAGTTACAATGTATCCATCAGCTGTTAAAATGACACCACTGCCAGCACCTTTTGATATGTATTGTCCAACAATGCTTCCCCATTGCACAATTTCGGTAGATATTTCTACTACAGAGTCTTTATTAAGTTGTGCTATTTCAGGAATTGATAAAGCAGTTCTTTCACTTAAATTAAAGTCAAGATAAGCAAACTCTAGCTGAGAATTTGGGGTATGAGAATCTTCAAAAATGCTTATAGTATTGTTTATTAAAACTTGATTAGCTAACATGGATCCTGCATATCCTGAGAAAGCTGATAAAAGTGATATAGCAAGTACTATAGCAATAGCTTTTGACCTTTTCATGATATTACCTCCTCTTATGTTAATTATACATAAATCTGAGGAAAATATAACTGTTGTTACAAGGTAGTTTATAAAAAATTTATGTTAGTGAGCAGTTTAGTAAAATTATCATATAGATTGACACAAGTTATTAAATATGCAAGAATCATAAAGCAGTAGTTTTGCTATCTTAGCAAATGGGAACAATATTTTTTACAACTTTTTCACTTTAGATACACTCTATAATCAATGTTTTTATGTAATATAAAGAGTGTGTAATAGGAAATTATCAGACAAATAAGGAGTAATTATGAGTAAAAACAAGTTGATTGGCATTGTTTTATTACTAGTTCTTGCACTTGCAGTAGTAGGATGCAATAGAGATGAAGCAGCAGATAATGGTAATGGATATGAAGACTTTGGTAGAATAGAGTTTGCATATAGTGATAATTTAGATGAAGATGGTTTCTGGGAAGGTGTAAATGCTTTAGATTATGTTACTCTTCCAGAGTATTTAAATCTGAGGATATCAGCAGAGGCTCATAGTGTGTCAGAGGAGTTAATTGATGAGCAGCTATATCATATAGCGCATGATTTTGCTATTGATGAAGAAGTTTATGAACGAGCAGTTGTTGATAGAGATACTGTCAACATTGATTATGTCGGCAGTATTGACGGAGAAGAGTTTGAGGGTGGAAATACCTTTGGTATGGGAACAGAAGTGACAATTGGTGTAACACAATATATAGATGACTTCTTAGAGCAGTTGATTGGTCGTCAACCTGGAGAAACTTTTGATATAGAGGTCACTTTCCCGGATGATTATTTTAACGAAGATTTGAGTGGAAAGGACGCTGTTTTTAATACTACAGTTAACTTTATTCTTGAGCATACACATCCGACAATAGATGATGATTTTGTTAGAGAGAATCTTCAAGTACATTATGGTGTTTCTACTGTCGCAGAGTTAAGAGCTTTTATAAAAGAAGGTATGCAAGTAACAGCTATAGAAAGCTTTGTAAATGATCATTTATTTGCAGAGTCACAAGTGTCTGAAATTCCTCAGTCTATGATAGATTACCAAAACAATGCTATGCTCTCTTATTATCAAGATCATGCAGACCAATATGAACTAGAATTAGCAGATTTTCTAGAAATGTTTGTTGGTGCTACTAGTATAGAAGAGTTACTTGAAATGACAAGAGAAGAGAATAGCCAAATTGCTAAATATCACTTATTAATTCAAGCAGTTGCTGAAGATGCCAGTATTAAGGTTGAGGACGAAGATATAGCACAATTCTTCTTAATCAACTTAGGTATTGTTGATTATAGTGAGTATATTGACCACTTTGGGTTGCCATATATAAAACTAAGTGTATTGCAGCAAGTAGTAATAGATCATATAAAAGATAATGCAATACTTGAGTAATTAAACTACCTTCGGGTAGTTTTTTTTTATATACAAACAAAGTTTGCAAATTAGTAGAGTGAAAAATATACTTCATGATACAATTAAATAGAAGAGTAATTTAGAGAGGATTTTCATATGCTTAGAAATAGAGAGAAGAAGCTAGTAATTTATGATTTTGACGGTACCTTAGCAGATACAAGAGACATAGCTTATCAAGTTTATCTAGAGTTGGCTAAAAAACATGACATCAAAATAGTGTCAAAAGAAAAGCTAAGTCAAATAATGGAGCTACCGGTAATAGAAAGATTAAAATATTTCAATGTTCCAATAAAAAAAATGCCCAAATATGCAAGAGAAGCTATAAAAAGAATAGGTGACTACATTGACTCAGCAAGTATTTATCCAGGAGTAAAAGAAGTAATCAAAGAGCTTAACAAACAACAAATACCAATGTATATTGTTTCATCTAATAGCAAGAAAAATATCAAAAGGTTCCTAACCAATAATGAATTAAATTATTTTGAGGGAATCTATGGAAAAGCATCTCTTTTTGGGAAAGATAGGATTATATCAAGACTAGTTAAAAAGTTAAAGCTGGATAAAGAGAGAGTTTTTTATGTAGGAGATGAAGTGAGAGATATTGAAGCTTCAAAAAAAGCAGAGGTGCCAATCATTTCAATTACTTGGGGATATGATAGTGAAAGTATTCTAAAAAATGCAGATCCAGATTATCTAGCAAGAGATTTCTACGAAGTAAAAGATATAGTACTAGAGACTATTTAAATTATTAAAGGGAGGCTATCTTGATGCTATACAAACCTTTATCTGTTTTGATTATGGTAACTTTGATATTAACAGGTTGTTTTTCTAGCTATGAGATGATTGACAGTGAAGCAAATATTAAACATGAGGAAGCATTGAGGGTGCTTGAGTTAAATCAATACATTAATATAAAGGATGCTAAAGACCTTGTTAAGAACTTTTCTTCACTTTCTTGGGAATGGATAATGAGATATGAAGAGCATTATGTAGATGCAATTTTTGTTGATTATAAACTATTAGATCAAGCTGAAGATTCTTTAGAGAGTATGTTTAGTTTAACAATGAATAATCAAAGAACTCAGTGGTGGTTAAATGATAAGGGATATATAATTAAGGGTGAGGTGGAAGGTAAGCTTGTGCCTGAAAAAAACTTAGATTTTACATTCAGTGAGTTTTTTGTAATAGCTGCTTATCCTTTCTTGATTGCTAATCAAATGAGTTTAGAAAATATTATGAGAAATCAGTTTGAGGATTATAGAGGGAAGTTTCTTGATAAAGATAAAAAGTCATTAAGTGCAGAGTTCCTAGACATATATTCAATTCAATTAGAAATTGGTCCTCCTGAAAGCTCAAGTGAAAGTTTGCTAAAAATAGAGTTAGTATATACTGATGATTTTCAGTTCATGAGCAGTTGGGAGTGGGATAACCTAATAAGTAAGCAAACTTATGTAGAATTTGAAATTTTAGATTTTCTAGTGAGAAATTAGCATTGCTTAAGTTCAACTATTTTGGAAAATAGTTGAAATAAGTGGAACTTATTAAATCATATGACTGTCTTAAGTACTAATAATTTATTAGGAGGTTCTCATGAAAAGAGATAAAGAAGTAACTGAGCATGAAGCTCTATATAAAATGCGCTATGGTTTTTATCTTTTATTAGCTATACCAGTATTAGCCTTGTTAGTAGTATTCTTCTATAATAGAGGAGTAAATGTAGAAGCAGTAAGACTTGACTCAGTAGCAGAGGTTCCACAAGATGTTTTTGAACAACTTGATGATATTGTTTTATCGCATAAGGCTTATGTATATAATGATCCTTCACTAGATGAAATATATCTAGTTATAAGTGGAGGAGAAGAGTATGGCGATGATTTTGGCCTAACAGTATATGGATCGCCAGAGTATCAAAAAAGAGATAACCTTGGTGTTATAAATATAGAACTGAGAGAATCTGTAGCAAGACAAAATGAGTTTCATGATATATATGAGTATCCAGTTGAAATTATTAGAATCACAAAAGTGGGTAATAGTGATATAATAGGAGATGTCACCTTTGGGGAGGATAAATTAGAAATAGTAAAGCTGGGATAATATATGAAACTGAATAGCAATATACTAGATACAGCATTAATAATTGAAGGTGGAGGTATGAGATGTAGTTATACTGCAGGGATTATTTCTAAGTTAGTTGAAGAAAATGTCTTTTTCAATTATGTAGCAGGAGTATCAGCTGGAGCTAGTAATAGCGTTAACTATTTATCAAGAGATATTGATAGAATAAAGAAGTCTTTTGTCGATATAGTATTAGATAAAAATTTTGGAGGTTGGATGTCTTTTTTCAAGGGAGAAGGGTTCTTCAGGTCAAAATATATATATGAAGAAACTCCATTAAAGGGAGGTACTTTACCGTTTGATTTTGAGAAATTCACTAATAATTCTGCTATTTTAAAATTAGGTGCTTTTGATAGAGATTTGGGAGATGTAACATATTTTTCGAAAGATGATATAAAGACAATGAATGATTTAATGAAAATTGTTAGAGCTTCATCGACTTTACCATTTTTCATGCCTCAAACATATTTTAAAGGCAGGTATTATTTAGATGGAGGTCTGGGGGGAGGAATTCCACTAGATGTTGCCATAGAAGACGGATACAATAAATTCTTTGTTATTTTGAGTCGGCCAAAGGGCTATAGGAAACTTCCTTATAAGAATAAATTTATTGTTAAGGCATATTATCATAAGTACAAGCATGTAGCAGATGCGATAATTAACCGACATATCAAATATAATAAAACCTTGGAACATTTAGAAAAGCTCCAAGATAGTAAAAGGGCTCTTATTGTGTATCCAGAAAGTATGTCAGTTGACTCAAATGAAAGAGATTTTGATAAGCTTAACAAAAATTATGAGTATGGCTATGAACAGGCAGCTAGAGATATTACAAGATGGAAAGAGTTTCTTTATTAAAAGGATAGAATTATGAAAAAAATAATATTGGTTTTGTTAATTATATTAGGAGTTGGCATATATCAACTAAATACAACAAGTTTTGAGGCACTTTCATTTGAGTTGACAGAAGATGCTAATGAGTATGAAGTGTTTATTCTAGATATAGAGGAGAATGTTACAATAATAGTTAGGCTGGATGAAAAACCAGAAGCTTATAATCATAGCAGTTTGGCTCTATTTTTGCCATGTGGAGAAGAAGTGAACTGGGACAAGTCATACCAACTTACTAATCAAAATTTAGAATATAAAACACAGATTTCAGGAGTTTATAGATTAAAACTTATTACACAGCCAATAGTAGGACATAGTGGAGGAACATATCCTCAAATAGAAGTAAATTGGCTATTAAAATAATATGAAAAAGAAAGACCTTTGAGAGTAAGATAAATAATCTACTCTCAAGGGTCTCTTTTACATCAGTGTTTAAACTATTCTTTAGTAAGTTCATATATTGCAAAAAAACCTCTGTTTGTTACTGAGTAAACATAGTAAGTATCATCAAATCCAGTTATAGCTAAGTCAGCCATGTGGTAACTTCTATCTAGTACATAGGCTTCTATAGGTGTTTTAGTCATATCATATACTACATTATATCGAAACACCTTGCCTTGGGTGAAAGTTTGCGTTGGTAATAAAAACATTTTTCCATCTTTGCTTATACTTGCGCTAGGTCTTTGCAATGAATGAAAAATAGTATCTCTAATATCCACTACTCCTATGCCTTCATCCCGACAGATTATCTCAAAGCCACTATACTCATCACCTTCAATAGCTATTATAATAAAATTATCATTATGCTCAATCTGAAACCTATGCTGTGCATAATTGTTAGCTAAATCCATCTCTTTCATATAAGAAAAGTACTGAAGTTTTGTTTGTAAATAAGGCTCTCCAAACTTATATATGACTAAATTTCCTTCTAAATCTATAGTTAAAAAATCATTTTCAATGAAAGATGCGATACTGTAGTCATCATGATTAAGATATTCACTATAGCCTAAAGTTTGTAAATCAGTTTCTGTAATGAAGTCTCCATTGTCTAACAACATAAAAATTTCTTGTGATGTTTTTTGTATTAGAGAAAAGTCTTTAGTGCTGTAAATTTTATAATATCCATTGTTCTGAATAGCAAAGTATTGATAATCATCAGAAAATTTTCGGATGTTACTTAGTTCTATTTCTTCTTCTAAATACCCATTAAAGCTATATCTGTATAGTTTGGCTCTATCATGAAATATTAAAGATTCCTTGCTGCCTTTGATTAGAAAAGATTTAGTATCATCTATCGAAAATGTGCTAATAGGCTCATTGAACTTAAAAATCTGATAATATGAATTATTATCATGATCTAAAGCTTTAATTATAAAGTGTTTCTCGTCAATAATATCCATGCTTTGATATCTATTAAAAGTCTGAGTCCCGGTGTTAGCATATTCCATATAGTTTTTCTCATACACAATAGATGGTTTATTATTAGCATCCACTATGGTTCCTATTGGGTAAAAATTCTCATTAGATGATACATTCAATATATAGGTAACTGCAAAAGCTATCATAATTAAGAAAGCAGGTACTGCAAGAATGAATGTTCTTCTTTTTTTAAATTTTTCTTTAGCAGATAAGTTCATTAAGACTTTTCGCATTACTAAAGAAGGAACTTTATCGTTTTGCTCAAGATAATTATCATCAAGGTCGATTTTATACTCGTCAGCTAACTTGATTAAATTATTAGTGACAAAGATTTCAGCATTTTGCCAAAACCTATATTTCTGAATTTTCTTAAAAAGTTTACTAAATATGTTAATGGTTGCTCTGCTAGCATCTTCCTCGTTCATATTCTTTCTAGCAGATAAGTAGACCATACTTAAATATTTCTCTAAGAGATTAACAAATAATTGTATTTCTCCACGTTTGATTCTTGTCAATATCTCTTTCATAAAAACTCCTCTTTCAATATACATATTTTAGACAGTTGACTAATTATATAAATAGTATATCATGCAATGAAATTCGATGTCTATAGAAAACCATTAGTTTTAGAAAAGTCTTCAATTTTTTCAAATGAACATGCTAAGTATAAGTACAAATCTTTCGATTAGCTTTATTAAGCTTTCTATAAATTTTATATTGGGAAAAATTAAAATTAAAAAAAACAACCCCCAATAAATTGAGGGCTAAATCATCCTTAAGTATAATTACCTTAATACTTCAAATATTTTAAAAACTCCACCATTATCAATTGTGTAGACATAATAAATATCATTTGATCCGGTGATAGCTAACTCTCTCATTGTAAATCCTCTGTCTAAAACATGAGCTTCAAGTGGAGTCTTTGTTAAATCGTAAACCACATTGTATCGAAACAGTCTATTCCAGATGAACGTTTGAGTTGGTAATAAAAACATTGATCTGTCATTACTTATGCTTGCTCCTGGCCTTTGCCTAGACAGTAGTAAGGTGTCTCTTATATCAATTGCTCCAGTGCCAGTCTTACGACAAATTAGCTCAAAACCACTATATTCTTCGCCTTCTATAGCAATAATAATAAAACTGTCATTGTAATTAATCTGAAAAGAGTGGTTAGTATAGTCATTATATAAATCCATATCTTGCATGTAAGTAAAATACTGAAGCGGAGTGGTTAGATGAGCTTCCCCATAGTGATATATAGTCAAAGTGCCTTCATTATCTATAGTTAAAAACTCATTCTCTATAAAAGTTGCTACATTATAGTCATAATTATTAATGTATTGATCATATCCATATTTTACTAAATCATCTTTTGATATAATGGCGCCAATATTTGATAGTATTGAGATTTCTGAAGAAGTTTCCTCTATAATAGAGAAATCTTTTAAATCATATATAATATAATAGCCATTTTTCTCAACTGCTACATATTTTTTGTTAGCAGAAAAAATGTGATTATTAGTAAGGAGTAGCCTATCAATTAACCTACCTTCAAAATCATAGCTATAAACATATTCTTTATCATAGAACTTTAGTGATTTGTCATTTCCAGCGGTTAAGAAAATCAGATTATCTTCTAATCTAAAAGTGTTAACAAGCTTTTCATGTTTATAGATCTCATAATAAACATCATTTTCAGTATCAAAAGCTTTTACTAAGAGATGTTTGTCATCAACTGCTATCATATTTTGAAAACTTATAAACTCATGTCCTTTGTTAATGGACCTATAACTTTTAGAATATACAAGATTTGGTTGATTAGTAGCTTCTATTATTGTGCCAATTGGATAAAAATCAACACTAGAGGACACGTTTAAGATAAAGGTAACAGTAAAAGCAACCATTAATAAAAATGCAGGAACAGCAATAGCGATAGTTCTTTTTTTCTTTGATTTCTGCTTAGCTGATAAATTCATTAGTACTTTTCTCATAACATATGAAGGTACTTCATTATTTTTACCAAAGTGAACTTTATTCAAACTAATCTTATACTCCTTAGCTAGTTTTTCAAAGCTACTTGTGAGAAAATCTTCAGCATCTTGCCAAAACTTATAGTTCTGGATCCTTCCAAACAGTTTGGTAAAAATATCTATAGTGATTCTACTAGCAGTTTCATCACTTGTAACACTTTCTAAAGCAGATAAATAAATCATACTTAAGTACTCATCTAAGATATTAACAAATAATTGGATTTGGCCAAGCTTTATACGTCTTAATGTTTCTTTCATAATTTTCCTCTCTTAAAAACAATATTAGATAGTCATCGAAACTGATATTAATATACCACATATTGAATTTCGATGTCTATAGAAAAATGTAATTATTTTAGAGAAAGTCAATATATTAAGGAGCTGTTTATAAGTGATAGAGTCCATATAATTGTGTAAAAGGAAAAGGGTCACATGAAACCTCTTTTTACGGTACAATGTTTTTAAGCGAACAAATACCGAGGAGGATAACACATGACCCAAGTACATTTTACA